>JANXXA010000563.1 GCA_025350885.1 Phenylobacterium sp. | reverse complement strand
GAGATCCCGCATCCCCGCGAGGTGTTCGATCTCGAAGGCCACGACGCGGCGCAGGACGCGTTCGAGGCCAGCCGGGCGCGGGGGCGGCTGCATCACGCCTGGCTGCTGACCGGGCCGGAGGGGGTCGGCAAGGCGACCTTCGCCTATCGCGCGGCGCGGCGGTTGCTGGGCGCGCCGGCGGACCCGGCGCACGGGTTGCTAGGCGCCAGCCCCGACCATCCGGTCAGCCGACAGATCATCGCCCACGCCCACCCTGACCTGTTCGTGCTCGAGCGGCTGGGCGAGGACGGCAAGGTCCGCAAGACCATCCCGGTCGAGGAAGCGCGCCGGATCTCGGAGTTCTTCTCCAAGTCGCCGGCCAGCGCTCCGCACCGGGTGGCGATCATCGATGCCGCCGACGACCTCAACCCCTTTGGCGCCAACGCCATCCTGAAGACGCTGGAGGAACCGCCGACGCGCGGGGTGCTGCTGATCATCAGCCATGCCCCGGGCCGGCTTCTGGCGACCATCCGCTCGCGCTGCCGCCGGCTGGCGTTCGCGCCGCTGGCGCTGGAAGCGACCGCCGCCTTTGTCAGCGCCCGCGAGGAGGTCAGCGAAGAGGCGGCGCTGCGGCTGGCGCGGATGTCCGGCGGGGCGCCGGGGCGGGCCTGGACGCTGGCCGGCGCGCAGGCGATCGCCATGGATGACGCAGCCCGCGGCCTGCTGGAGGCGCTGCCAAGGGTCGACGAGGCCGCGGCCCTGGCCCTGGCCGAGCGGTTCCGGGGCGGGGAGGGGCAGGCGCAGTTCAACCTGCTGTTCGACCGGCTGGCCGAGCGGGTGCATGGCCTGGCCGCGCGGCGGGCGGGCGAGGGGATCGGCGACCTGGATCGCTGGGCCCAGGCCTGGGAGACGCTGCGGCGGCTGCCGCGCGAGGCCGAGGCGCTGAACCTCGACCGCGCCGACGCCCTGTTCACCGCGCTGGGCGAACTGCGCCAGGCGGCGCGTTAGGTCGCCCGCATGCTGATCGACAGCCACGTCAACCTGCACGCGCCCCAGTTCGACGATGACCGGCAGCTGGTGATCGACCGCGCGCGGGCCGCAGGCGTGGGCCTGATGGTCAATATCTGCGACCGGGTGGCGAACTTCGCGGCGGTGCGCGCGGTGGCCGACGCGGCCGACATCTGGTGCACCGTCGGCACGCACCCGCATGAGGCCAAAGAGAACCCGGACCTGGCGGCGGCGACGCTGACGGCGCTGGCGGCCGACCCGCGCGTGGTGGGGATCGGCGAGACCGGCCTGGACTTCCACTACGACTTGAGCCCGCGCGACATCCAGGCGCGGGTGTTCCGGGTGCATGTGGCGGCGGCGCGGGCGACCGGTCTGCCGCTGGTGGTCCACACCCGCGAGGCCGACGCGGAGATGGCCGCCATCCTCGAAGACGAGTACGCCGCCGGCCCGTTCCGCATCCTGATGCACTGCTACACGTCGGGCGCGGAGCTGGCGGTCCGCGCGGCGGCGCTGGGCGCCTGGTTCTCGGTCTCCGGCATCGCCACCTTCAAGGCCGCGCAGGATGTCCGCGCGGTGATCGCGCAGATGCCGGCCGAGCGGATCATCGTCGAGACCGACTGCCCCTACCTCGCGCCCGTGCCGCATCGCGGGCGGCGCAACGAGCCGGCCTACGTGGCCCATGTGCTGGCCAGGCTGGCGGAGATCCGCGGCTGGACGCTGGACGAGGCCGAGGCGCGGACGGAAGCCGCCTTCTTCGACCTGTTCGACAGGATCCCGCGCCCGGGCAGCGTGGCGCCGTGACCGGCGTGCTGGAGTTCACCATCCTGGGCTGCGGATCGTCTGGCGGCGTGCCGCGCGCCGATGGCGAGTGGGGCGCCTGCGATCCGACCGACCCAATGAACCTGCGCTCGCGCTGTTCGCTGCTGGTCCGGCGCAAGGGGGAGAGCGCGGAGACCTCGACCACGGCCCTGGTCGACACCTCGCCGGACTTGCGCCTGCAGACCGCGCAGGCCGGCGCGCGCCGGCTGGATGCGGTGCTGCTGACCCATGACCACGCCGACCAGGTGCACGGCATCGACGACGTGCGGGCCTTCTTCATCCGGCAAAGGGCGCGCATCGCCTGCCACATGGACACCGCGACCGACGCCTCGATGATGCGCCGGTTCGGCTATATCTTCGAAGGCGAGGGGGGCTATCCGGCGATCTGCGACCGGCGCGCCATCCCGCCGCACGGCGAGCCCTGGCGGGTCGAGGGGCCGTCCGGGGCGATCCCGGTGGTGACCTTCGATCAGGATCATGGCGGGGTGCGATCGGTCGGCTATCGGTTCGGCGGGGTCGCCTATTCCAGCGACGTGGTCGAGCTCGACGACATCGCGTTCGCGGCGCTGGCGGACCTGGACGTGTGGATCGTCGACGCCCTGCGCTACCGGCCGCATCCGACCCACGCGCACCTGGCGCGGACCCTGGCCTGGATCGAACAGCTGAAGCCGCGGCGCGCGATCCTCACCAACCTGCACATCGATCTGGACTATGAGGCCCTGAAGGCCGAGCTGCCGCCGGGCGTCGAGCCGGCGCATGACGGCCTGCGGTTCGAACACCGGCTGAGCGGCGGGTTCGCATGACGCCCGCGCCGCTCAGGCTGGGGTTCCTGGCGTCCGGTAACGGGTCGAGCGCGCGGGCCATCGTCGCCGCCATGGGGGCCGGCGAGCTGGCCGCCGAGGCGCGCCTGCTGGTCAGCAACAATCGCGGCGCCGCGGCGCTGAACTTCGCCGCCGAGGCCGGGATCCCGGCGCTCTGCATCCCCACCCAGGCCGATGCGGCGGCGGCCGACGCGCGGCTGGCCGAGGCCCTGACGGCGCACGGTGTCGAACTGGTGATCCTGTCGGGCTACCTGCGACAGTTGGGACCGCTGACCCTGTCGCGCTACGCCGGGCGGGTGCTGAACATTCACCCCGGCCCGCTGCCGGCGTTCGGCGGCCACGGCATGTACGGCCGGCGCGTGCATGAGGCGGTGATCGCCGCCGGCGTGGCCGAGAGCGGCATCTGTGTGCACCTGGTGGACTCCGAGTACGACCGCGGGCCGGTGATCGCGCGGATGGCCGTGCCGGTGCTGCCGGGCGATACCGCCGCGACGCTGGAAGCCCGGGTCACCGGGCAAGAGCCGGCGTTCTTCGTAGCCACCCTGGCGGGGCTTAAATTACGGTGACAGTTGCAATAACCCCTTAGCTCAGCCGTGCACAACCAGGTGTTAAATTCGGGGTTATTGCAACTGTCACCGTAATTCCAATAGAAAACGCCGCCGGTTTTCACCGGCGGCGCCTTCGAACGCTTGGAACCAGGTGGAACGCTTAGGCCGCAACCGCCAGACGCTTGCGCGCGCGGAGCATGCCGCCGGCCAGGCCGAAGCCCGTCAGCATCAGCGCCCAGGTGGTCGGCTCCGGCACGCCGCCGGTTACCGTATTGCCGTTCGACAGCAGGCTCGAGAACGCCCCAAAACCGGGATTCGCGGCTTGGAAGCCCGGATCGGCGTTGAAGAAGCTCTTGGTGAAGCCAAGCGATGCGAAGTGGGGCATGGAGTAGGCTTGGTGGGTCCAGCAGCCGATTAGGCCAGGCTGGGTGAAGCCGTTGGCGGTGCCGGCCGCGGTCACCGTCTCGCCGTCCGTGCAGCCCGGGCCGCCCAAAGCGCCGCCGATACCGGCAACGAAGGCCGCGTTGCCGGAGCCGCCGGTCAGGAAGTCCCAGCCCGCGTTGCCGTCGTAATCGCCGATCTCGACCGTACCGCCACCAGCCACATAGGCGGTGACGTCGGCCTGACGGCCAGCCAGGTAGGCCGGACCGGAGAAGCAGCAGCCGTTGTTGCCCGTGAAGTAGATGGCGACATAGCTGTTCAGAGCGCCGGCGCTCGCCAAGGTGGCGAAGTCGACGATCGCATGGCTTCCGGAAGCGATCGGGCCGGTGACGCTTGTGCCGATCACGGCGATCTTCCGGGGATCGGAACCGCCGATCGCGGAGAAGGTCTGGTCGCGATAGGCGGCGGCGGAGGCATTGAACGGGCTGTGGAGCCCGATGGCGTCAGAGCCTTCCAGGATCACGGTCCCGGCGTGAGCCGGCATGGACATCGCGGCGAGGCTGAGAGCGCCCACCGCAGCAGAGGCCAGCATGGCCAGAGACTTTTTCATTTCAGCACCCCGATTTGTTTCAACGTGGCTACCCGCGTTGAACGCACGCTGGCAAACCAATCCCGACGGCAGATCTTGTCTGAAGTCGCGGCCAACATGACGGCCCAAAGCGTGGCTGTAAAGAGAAAGTTATGAAATCATTAGCCATTTCCCCCCGGGCGGGACAATAGCAACCTCAGGGGGAATAGTTCGCGCGACAGGGGAATTCGGGAACCGGCTCGGCCTGGATCAAGGGCTGCCGTTGGGACGCGAGGTGCGGGAAGGGCGCTGGAATCACGTCCTTGGCGCCGGAACAGGCGCCTTCGAACGCTTTGAACTCGGTGGAACGATTGGGCCGCGACCGCCATGCGCTTGCGCACCCGAAGCATGCCGCCGGCCCGGCCGAAGCGGGTCAGCATCAGCGCCAAGGTGGTGGGCTCAGGCGCAAGCGGCGAGGCAAGGCCCAGAGGTCTTTGAGCCGGCCGGAGCGAAGACTCATCTGGCCGCGCCGCCCTCTCCCAGCCTCTCCCTCTACGCTTTGCGTGGGGGATCAGCCGATCAGGAGGTGTTTGCGGCAGGCGGCCCGGGGTCGTGGCCGTCGGGGCGGCAGCGTTTGGGGAAACCGATCCGGCGTTGGGTACCGGTGCATTGGGTCTCATTCAAACAAGCTTGACCTTAAGCAATGGAAAGCTTGGCCTTAAGACGCTCTCGGCGCCGCCGCAGCCGTCGCCGGTCAAACAAGCTCTACTATAAAGCAAAATTCGACAGGCGGGTCGGCCGAATTGTTCGCCTGTCACGCGAAGAGTTCCCCGCTGTTGGCGAATCCACCGAACCCTGGTCGAAAAGCGTTGATTACCGGGAAATAAACTGACACGGTTACTCAGGATCAACCAGGAGCCAGGGGCTTTCCCATGAACCTTCAACGCATCTTCGCCGGCAGCGCGGTCGCTGCTCTTATCGCCGCAGGCTCGGTCATGGTGGCCACGCCCGCCGCCGCCGCGCCGGGCTTCATCGCCCTGGAAGGGTCCGACGCCACGACCTTCCACCACGATGCCGGCTACTCCAATCAGCTGTTCAAGTACCTGAAGGGCGGCTCCGCCAAAAAGGTCCTGATCTACAACCCGTCGGGCACGTTCAACATCGACGGCTCGACCGGCTTCAGCAACGCCTACACGACGACCCTCACGGGCGTGACCCTGTCGGACTACAGCGCCCTCTACCTCCAGACTCCGGGCACCTGTTGCTCGGCCAGCCTGACCGCGCTCGACGGCTTCGGGACGTCGGTCAACACCTTCATCGCCAGCGGCGGCAATCTGTCGATCGGCAACTATCGCGGCGGCGGCTATGACGGCGTGGTGATCGGTGGCGCGGCCGCGCCGGCCGGTGTGATCGAAGGTGTCGGCGCCCTCAACGGCGGCGTCGGTGGCGGCCCGGGCTGCACCGATAAGGAAACCGTGACGGCGCTCGGCATCGCCAAGGGCTTCTCGCAGCCTCCTGTGCTCAGCTGCTGGTCGCACCAGGGCTATGACAACACCTACTGGGGCGCGCTGGGCTACCTCGATCTGATCCACGCTGACCCTGCCTACACCTTCCGTGGCGGTGGAAATAACGGCTCCTCCTTCCTGGCCATCGGCGGCACCCTGGGTTCGCCCGGTGTTCCCGAGCCGGCGACCTGGGCCATGCTGGTCCTAGGCTTCGGCGGCGTCGGCGCCTTGATCCGCAACCGTCGTCGGGTGGCCGTCGCCGTCTGATCGGTTTGTTGGCCGCGAGGTCAGCAGACCACCTGATCTACAGCAGTCCCGGTCCTCGAAAAGGGCCGGGACTTTCTGTGTCCGGAACTGTGTGGGAGGGCAGGTCGGAAATGGCCGCACTGGAGCATTTGCCTGTCAAGTCCAGCCGCCAAACGCGCCAGCTAGAGCGGCGGCGGCAGGCCAGCCAGCTGCAGTGGACGCGACAGATGGATGGAATTCACCCCCTAGGCAATGATTTTTCCCCCGTGAAGCGAATTACGTCCCTCGTGAGTTGAAACTTAGCCGTAGCGACTAAAAAACGTTGATTGCGAAAAGTTAAATGCCATTCCTCCCGGACAGTTTTGAAACCAGGGGCATATCCATGAACCTTCAACGCATCTTCGCCGGCAGCGCTGTCGCTGCTCTCATCGCCGCCGGGTCGGTCATGGTGGCCACGCCCGCCGCCGCAGCCCCGGGCTTCATCGCCCTGGAAGGATCGGACGCCACGTCCTTCCACCATGACGGCCAGTATTCGAACCAGCTGTTTAAGTACCTGAAGGGCGGCTCCGCCAAACAGGTCCTGATCTACAACAGGTCGGGCACGATCAATATCGATGCCTCCACCGGCTTTTCCAACGCCTACACCACGACGTTGACGGGCGTGACCCTGTCGGATTACAGCGCTCTCTACATTCAGACGCCGGGCTCATGCTGCAACGCCAACAACACCGTGCTCAACGGTTTCGGCGGGGCGGTGAATACGTTCATCTCGAGCGGCGGCAACCTGTCAATCGGCGACTACACCGGCGGCATCTATGACGGCGTGGTTGTGGGCGGCGCTGCGCCGGCCGGCACGATCGGCGGCGTTGGCGGCAACGGCGCGAGCGGCCCGGGCTGCACCGACAAGGAAACCGTCACGGCGCTTGGCATCGCCAAGGGCTTCTCCCAACCTAAGGTGCTCGGCTGCTGGTCGCACCAAGGGTACGACAACAAGTATTGGGGCGGTCTCGGCTACGTCGACCTGATCCACGCCGATCCGACCTACACCTTCGTGGGCGGCAGCCATGACGGCTCCTCGTTCCTGGCCCTTGGCGGCACGCTTGGCTCGCACAGTGTGCCTGAGCCGGCGACCTGGGCCATGCTGGTCCTGGGCTTCGGTGGCGTTGGCGCCCTGGTCCGCAACCGTCGCCGGGTGGCCATCGCCGCCTGATACGGCCAGCTGGCCGCAAGGTCAGCGGATCCTTCGATCTACAGCAGTCCCGGTCCTCCGTGAGGGCCGGGACTTTCTGTGTCTGGACGGCATACCCTCTTCTTCGAGGCCCACCGCAGGTCCGCCTTCTCTCCCGACGCGAAGCGTAGAGGGAGAGGAGGCGGGTCGCACTTCGGTGCTGGTGTTACGGCGCCGGCGACTTTTCCGGGGGTTGATAGCCGGCGCTGTAGTGGATGTCTTTTTTCGCTGCATCGCGAAGCAACTGGATCTTCGCCTTGAGCGCTCCGTCGCCGCTCTGGGCGCGCAGAGCGCTGGTCGCGGCTTCTGTCGCGACGGCGCCGACCAGGGGCGCGGGGTGGATGGCCTGGATCTCGTTGACCGTGAGGTGGTCGCCATCGACGACCTCGAACAACGCGTGCGGTGCAAAACTCTTGAGATGATCCAGCACATCCGGGTCGGTGTCGGCGCTGTCGATGACATTGACGCTTCGCTGATAGCCCAGATGCCCGCGCTCAGCGGCGGCCTGGACCTCGGCCAGCGTGTTGACGTCGTGATCGGCGGCGTCCTTCAGCGGCTGCGCCGGTTTCTTCATGCGGATCTGTTCGATCACCAGGATCTTTCGATCACGAAACGCCTGCGGGTGGTCGGCGATGAATTTGCTGACCTGTTCAGGGCTGGGCGCGGGCCGCCCAGCGGATATCTGCCGCACCAGGGCCGTCGCCTGGGCGGATTCCGCGGCGCGTCGGGTCTCGATGGCGAAGGTCTTTGACTGGTCGAGCTTGCCGGCGATCGCCGCCTTGGCCAGCAGCTTTCGGTCGATGATCCGTTGCAGCGCAGCCTGATCGGCCTCCGGTGTCGAGGGGAGGGCACCGGCCTGGAAGTTGCCCTCTTCAACCCGCAGATCCACAGTGGTGATGGCGTCCCCGGCCACCGTGGCGACGACCGGGCTCCCGCCCGCGGCGGTGGTGCTCGTCTTGGCGCCGCAACTGGCGATCGCCAGGCAGGTGACGACGGCCCCGACAGTGCGCAAACGTTCCGACATGGCTTCCCCCCAAATATCCTTGCGGAGCTTTTCGCCCGCGCCGAGGCCTATGTCCGCAAAAAAGTTCTTCGCCTCCCAGGGGAGTCCGGTTGCACTGCTGGTCGCGCTAAGGTTAAGCTTTGATTGATCGTCGCTTGAGGCGTTTTGATGGACATTCTTCTCGCTTGCCCAATCGGCAAGAGGGGTCGTTCGTCGGTTATTTTCAGACGAGCCACTGGGGCTCTTGTGGGGCAATCGATATGAAGATGAAGTATCAGGTTTCGGCCGCCGTTGCGGTCCTCGTGCTGGGGATGGCCAGCGTTGCGTCCGCAACGCCGCTCGTCCTGACCGGCAACTACATCAAGGTCGGGATCAGTGATCGCGGCACCCTGGGCAGCAATGGCGCCACCTCGCCGGGCCTGCTGCACGATCCGACGGGCACCGGCACCTTCGGCATCAACGACTACATCACGCCGGGTACGCCGCACGAAGGCTTCTCGGTCCACAGCACCGAGCTGGGTTTCCGTCAGAACGACAACAAAGGGATCTCGACCTTCGGCTTCACCTCGCCGACGCTGCTGACCGGCGCCGCCAAGATGGGCTTCGCCAATGCCGCGACCTGGTCGGGGTCCACCGGTGGTCTGAACATCACCAACTCCTACTTCTTCAACGCCGGCGATCAGCGGATCAACGTGATCACCACGCTAACGGCGGTGACCGACCAGACCAGTCTGGCGTTCGCGCGTTCGGTTGACCCGGATCCGGACGTCGCCACCTTCGGCAGTTTCTCGACCAACAATCAGCGCGGCAACTTCTTCTTCGGCGCCTCCGACTTCATCGGCGCCGCGGGCCCGAAGACCGGCCTGACGCTCGCTCTGTTGAACCTGAATGGCGCTGCCCTGACGCACGACACGCAGATCAACGGGGCATGCTGCAACAACATCGACCCCTACACCGTGCTGACCGGTGGCGTCTTCACCAGCGTTGGGGATCATGGCCTGAACATGGCGTGGATGGTCGGCAATCTCGCCGCCGGCAAAAGCACGACGATCAAGTACGCCTATCTGGTGGGCGACAAGATCGAGACGATCGGTCACGGCGTTCCTGAGCCGGCGACCTGGGCCATGCTGGTCCTGGGCTTCGGTGGCGTCGGCGGTCTGATCCGCAACCGTCGCCGGGTGGCCGTCGCCGCCTGATCTGGTTCCAGCCTGATCGAAGGGCTGACCTGGACCCACAGCAACCCCGGTCCTCCAACGAGGGCCGGGGTTTTCTGTTCTCAACGCCTCGGCTCACAACCCAGCGCCCAGAATTTCCGATAATCTTACTTAGGCGAAATTCGGCTTTAGGCACCAAGTACAAATGTCAGCGCCGAGCAACATAGGCATGTCAGTCCCCCCCGCTTCAACCTCGACATTGGGGGGCGGGTTCGAACCCGATCCACAAGACCCTATCTCGCCGTCTGGCCGACATCGTGTTATCTTCCGGGCTATGGTTCATCCTGATCCAACCCCTGGCGAGTTGACACCCGAGGACGCGGCTTTTTTGGAGGCTGTGCGCGCCGGCAAGGCTTCGCTCGATCAAGGACGCGGCATCCCTTACGAGCTCGTGCGCCCTTGGCTGCTGTCGTGGGGCACAGACGACGAGCATACCCCGCCTGAATGTCCGTAGTCCTTTCTCCCGAGGCCCTGGCGGACCTCGCGTCGATCCGGTCTTATATCGGGGCGGACAACCCCTTCGCCGCCTCTCGGGTCGCCGTCCAGATCATCGCCGCATGTGATCGCTTCGCCCTCATGCCCGAGCGCGGACGACCGGGCCTGGAGCCAGGCACCCGCGAACTTACCGGCGCGTGGCCCTACGTCATCGTGTACCGGGTCGCCCCTATGGGCGTCGAAATTCTCCGCATCTGGCATGGGGCGCAGGACCGCTGAACCGGTTTGGTCGCGCGCTACGGCCCCCCAAGTAGCCCCACCCTCAATTCGCCCCTATGACACTCACCGGAACCGGCCACGCTGGCCGCACCTTCGGAGCGATCATGTCCAGGACCATCGTCGTCGTCGGCTTCGGGCCGGGTGTCTCCACCGGCGTGGCCGAGAAATTCGGCGCGGAAGGCTTCGCCGTCGCCCTGGTCGGGCGCAATGCGGAGCGTCTCGCGGCGGGCGTCGCGGCGCTGAAGGCCGGCGGAGTCACCGCCGCCGGCTTCCCGGCCGACGCCGGCGATCCCGTCGCCATCCGCGCGGCCATCGGCCAAGCGCGCGCGCTGTTCGGCCCGATCACCGTCATCCACTGGAACGCCTTTGGCGGCGCCGAAGCCGGCGACCTGCTGGCTGCCGACCCGGCCGCCGTCGCGCGGGTGTTCGATATCGCCGTGGTCGGGCTGCTTAGCGCCGTACACGAGGCGCTGCCCGACCTGAAGGCCGCCGGGCAAGGCGCGGTGCTGGTCACCAACGGCGCGTTCGGCGACCCCACGCCGATGATGGACGCCTTCGCCGTCAGCCTGAAATCCATGGGCGTCGCCCTGGCCAATGCGGCCAAGCACAAGCTTGTCGGCCTGCTCGCCCAGGCGCTGAAGGACGACGGCGTCTATGTCGGCGAGGTGACCATCGCCGGGACCATCAAGGGCACCGCATGGGACGCCGGCGCCGGCATCGAACCCTCGGCGGTCGCCGATGCGTTCTGGGGCCTGTACCAGGCGCGTGACGAGGTCCGCGCGCGGATGAGTTGAGGCGCCACCTAGACTTCTGATCGGAGGGGCGGCCAACCCGATCGTTGAATTTTCCTGTCATCCCGGCCGTAAGCCTGCGCACGCAGGCTGAAGCGCCGGGACCCAGGAGGTTCATGCCATGCGGTTGCCCTGGGTCCCGGCTCGGCCTTTCAGGCCGTCCGGGATGACAGAATTTGGGGGCGTTCCTGACAAATTGACCCGAGTTCGGGGCTCCTCGGCCCACGCCTATTTCTGCTCGGCGTAGGCCCTGATCAGGCGGTACATGAACTCGCGGCCGTCCATCACCGACTGGACGGCGATGTGCTCGTTCAGGCCATGGATATTGCCGGCGTCGTCGCCGCGGAAGAGCGCGGAAAAGCCGTAGGTGGGGATGCCCACGGCTGTCAGCCGCCCGGCGTCGGTCCCGAAGGTCTCCTGCATCGCGGTGACGGGCACGCCGGGAAACACCCTGGCCGCCACCTGGGTGATCGGCCCCATGACCCGCGGCGTCAGCGGCGGAGCCGGTGCGCGGGCCGGCCCGGCGGGGGCGCCGGTCACCTTGACCCGGGGATCATGGACCGCCGCGACGATGGCCGCTTCGACCGCGGCCAGCGGCGAGCCTGGCAGGCTGCGGCAGTTGATCGTGGCCCGCGCCCGCTGGGGCTGGGCGTTCACCGCGTGGCCGCCCTCGACCAGGGTCGGGATGCAGGTGGTGCGAAGCATGGCGTGATAGGCCACCGACCGGTTGAGCACGGCGTTGGCGGCGGAGTCGGCCGGATCGACCAGCAGCTTTCGAATGGCCGCACCCGTCGGCGCATCGACGCGAGGCGCGAGCGCGGTGAAATAGGCCCGGCTGTTGGCGTTCAGCTCGGCGGGGAAGTTCAGGTCCATGAGGCTGGCCAGCGCCTGGCCCAGCGTGACGATGGGGTTCTCGGGGCGCGGGAGGGAGGAATGCCCGCCCGGTCCGGTGACCTCGAGCTCATAGTTGGAAAACACCTTCTCGGCCGCCATGACGGTGACGGCCAGCCGGCGGCC
>JANXXA010000559.1 GCA_025350885.1 Phenylobacterium sp. | reverse complement strand
CCAGCTGGTCGGCGAGGCGTTGGGCGTCACCCGGACGGCCGAGGTGTTCGTGATCAATCCGAAGACCTGGGCGGTGGCCTACCGCGGTCCGATCAGCGACGCCGCCGACTACGGCGTGCAGAAGGCCGCGACGCGGGAATTCGCCAACGACGCCCTGAGCGCCGTGCTGGCCGGCAAGCCGGCGCTGGCCGCGACCCAGGCGTCCAAGGGGTGCCTGGTGGATTTCCCCGAGCGGGCCAAGCGCGCCGCGTTCGCCAAGATTTCCTACGTCAAGGACATCGCCCCGATCCTCGAGGCCAAGTGCGTGGCCTGCCACGAGGAAGGCGGCATCGGCCCGTTCGCCATGACCAACTACGCCATGGTCAAGGGCTTCTCGCCGATGATCCGCGAGGTGATCCGCACCGACCGGATGCCGCCCTACAACGCCGATCCGCACGTGGGAAAATTCTCCGACGACAAGAGCCTGACGCCCAAGGAGATCAAGACCATCGTCCACTGGGTTGAAGCCGGCTCGCCCCGCGGCGAAGGCATCGACCCGCTGGGCGCCAAGAAGCGTGTCGCGCCGGAATGGCCGCTGGGCAAGCCGGACCTCGTCCTCAATGTCCCGGCCTATACGATCCCGGCCTCCGGTGTGGTCGACTATCAGCATCCCTACGCGGTCAACCCGCTGACCGAAGGCAAGTGGCTTCGCGCCTCGACCATCAAGGTCGAAAGCCGCCAGGGCGTGCATCACATCCTGACCGGCTACATGACCGAAATTCCCAAGCCCGGCCAGGCGTTCGAGAACAAATGGGGTGTTTCGGTCGGCGGCTATGCGGTCGGCGCCGAGAGCGAGATTTCGCCGAAGAACGTGGGCGCCTACCTGCCCCCGGGTGGCGCGGTCGGCTTCCAGACCCACTACACACCCTACGGCAAGGAAGTGACCGACCACAGCCAGGTCGCGCTCTATTTCTACAAGCCCAATGAGAAGCCCGAGATGGTGATGCACAACTCGGTGATTGTGAACAACTCGATCGTCCTGCCGGCGAATGACGGGCACCACCTGGAAACCACCTACATCACCGTCCCGCACGAGATGCTGCTCTATTCGGCCTTCCCGCACGCCCACTATCGCGGGGCGTCGGCGGACCTTTGGCTGCGCACGCCCGACGGCAAGGAAAAGCTGCTGCTCTCCCTGCCCCGCTACGATTTCAGCTGGCAGCGCGCCTATACCTTCGCCGACCCGGTGAAGGTGCCGGCAGGCTCGAAGCTGATCGCGCACTTCATCTACGATAACTCCAAGCGCAACCCCAACAACCCCGATCCGAACAAGACCGTGGTCTGGGGCGACCAGTCCTGGGAGGAGATGTTCTATACCGCGCTCCGCTATCGCTGGATCGGCGAGACCTCCGCGAAGATGAACGACTTCGACAAGGATCTGGATCAGGACCGCATGCTCGGCATGCTCGACCAGAACATCGACGGAAAGATCCAGAAGGCCGAACTCAAGGGTCAGATGGGCGACATGATCGGCAAATACTTCGATGTGCTCGACAAGAACCACGACGGCGCTCTTGACCGCGAAGAGCTCGTCGCCATGCAGAAAATGATGGGCGGCCAGCACCGCAAGCGCGAAGCCTCGGCCGAACCGCCCAAGGCGCCGGCGTCGACCGTCGCGACCGCGGCGACTCACGGCGGACGCTAGTTCTCGCCCGACGGATCGAAACAGGGGCTCGGCGCCAAAGCGCCGGGCCCTTTTCTTTTGGACGCCTGTTCGCCCCGCAGGTCCTGGACGCCGTCCTGCGGTTCAGCCTGCCGACCGTCCGCCTGACCACCTCTCATGACGGGGTCAACCGATCAGGCGGGTTTCGCAAATCTGACACGGAATCAGGCCAGACGTGCCGCCAACTGGACGTCGGGGGCGTCAATTGACCGAAGCCGCACGCCACCGCTATCGCAGCGTGTTCATCTCCGATGTGCATCTGGGCACGCGCGGATGCCAGGCCGAGATGCTTCTCGATTTCATCCGCGAGATGGAGTGCGAGACCCTCTACCTCGTCGGCGACATCATCGACGGGTGGAAGCTGAAAACCGGCTGGTATTGGCCGCAGACGCACAACGACGTGGTGCAGAAGATTCTGCGTCTGGCCCGTCGGGGCGTGCGTGTGATCTACATCCCCGGCAACCACGACGAGGTTATCCGCGACTTCTGCGGCGTGCATTTCGGCGGGGTGGTGGTGGTTCGCGATGCGATTCACGAGACCGCCGACGGCCGGCGTTCCTGGTGCTGCATGGCGACGAATTCGACGCGGTGGTGCAGCACGCCCGGTGGCTGGCGCTGCTGGGCGACTGGGCCTATCGCGCCCTGCTGGCCTCCAACACCGCGATCAACCAGGTTCGCCGCAGGCTCGGGTTCGGCTACTGGAGCTTCTCGGCCTTCGCCAAGACGCGGGTAAAGAAGGCCCTGCAGTTCATCGAGAATTTCGAGCAGGCGGTCGCTGCGGAGGCGCGCCGACGCGGCGTTGACGGCGTGATCTGTGGCCACATTCACAAGGCCGAGAGCCGGATGATCGGCGAGGTCGCCTACATCAATGACGGGGACTGGGTAGAAAGCTGCACCGCCCTTGTCGAGCACCAGGACGGTCGGATGGAAATCCTGGACTGGGGCAAGTTCCACAGCGCCGCCGCCGCAGTCGTGTCCCTCCCCGTGGCGAGGCCTCGGGCCGCCTGACAGGCAATTGACAGTTCTCATGAATTGATGACAGTGAAGCTGTCATGAAATCCCCCTTGCCGGCCACGAACCTTCGCGAGCGGCAGCGCCAGGAGACTCGCGAACAGATCCTTCGCGCGGTCGGCCGCCAGCTCGAGGCGGGGCCGCTGGAGGATCTCAGTTTCGCCGAAATCGCCCGCGACGCCGGGATCGGCGAGCGCACGGTCTACCGCCACTATCCCACCAAGGAGGCGCTGCTGGGCGCCTTCTGGACTTGGATGCAGACCCAGGCGGTGATCCCGCCGCAGGTGCGCAACCCCGCCCGATCGCTGCCGCGCATCCGCGAGGCGATCAATGCGCCGCACGACGTCGGCCGGCCGATGCGCATCCTGGTGGCCACCGACGCCTGGGAGCCGCAGGTCAACGGCGTGGTGCGCACGCTGACCCGCGTGGTCGCCGAGCTGCGCGCCATGGGCCACAGCGTCGAGGTGATCAGTCCCGACCAGTTCAAGACCTTCCCGCTGCCCACCTATGCCGAGATCAAGGTGGCGATCGGGGTCTATGAGCCGGTGCAGGAACGCTTCAAGGCGTTCGAGCCGGAAGCCATCCACATCGCCACCGAGGGACCCATCGGGCTCGCCGCGCGGCGCATCTGCGTGGAGTGGAAGCTGCCCTTCACCACCAGCTATCACACCCGGTTCCCGGAATATGTCTCCGCCCGCCTGCCGCTGCCGCTCGCCGCCGGCTACGCCTACATGCGCTGGTTTCACAAGCCGTCCGGGCGGCTGATGGTGGCCACGCCGACCATGCGCGACGAGCTCGCCGGCCATGGCTTCCGCAATATCTCCGCCTGGTCGCGCGGGGTCGATACCGAAGTGTTCCATCCAACGCGCCCCGGCGACCTCGACCCCTATGCGGGGATGGCGCGACCGATCTTCCTGTCAGTCGGCCGGGTGGCGGTGGAAAAGAACATCGAAGCCTTTCTCGGCATCGATCTGCCCGGAACCAAAGTGGTGGTCGGCCCTGGCCCGCAGAAGGAAGAGCTGGAGGCCCGCTATCCCCGCACGGTGTTCACAGGATCCAAGGCGGGCGAAGAGCTTGCGGCCTATTTCGCCGGAGCCGACGTCTTCGTCTTTCCCTCGCTCACCGACACCTTCGGGCTGGTGATCCTGGAAGCCATGGCCTGCGGCACGCCGGTGGCCGCCTACCCCGCGCCCGGTCCCATCGACATCATCCCCAACTCCGGCGCGGGCGTGCTCGCCGCCAGCGCCACGGAGGGCCTGCGCGAGGCATGCGTGGAGGCGCTGTCCTGCGACCGCGTCAAGGTCCGCGCCTTCGCCGAAACCTTTTCCTGGAGGGCCTGCGCCGAGGATTTCGTGCGCAACCTGCAGCCCTATCCCGAACCTGAAAAGACCCGGTTCTGGCGGCGCCTGCGCCGGCTCGCCCGGGTTCGCCGCCGCCGGCCCGAAGCGGCCTGAGGTTGATGATCCGGCGCCTGCCGCTGGCGACCGCAACCCTGCTTGTGCTGGCCTGCGGGACCGTGCACGCGGCCGATCTGGAGGCCGGGCCGACGGTAAGCCCGGTGATCGTCATCGCGCCGACGCCCCTGGCGGGCCCGGGCGTGGACGCCGACAAGCTGCCGGCCACGGCCCGGACGCTCAGCGCCGCGGATCTCGAACGCGCCGGATCGGCGACCATCACCGATGCCCTGGAGCAGCGGGTGGCGGGAATCAGCCTCTCCGACCCCCAGGGAAACGGCTTTGCCCGCGACCTGAACTATCGCGGCTTCCAGGCGTCGCCGCTCCAGGGAACACCCCAGGGCCTGGCGGTCTATATGGGCGGGGTGCGGCTCAACGAGACCTTCGGCGATACGGTGAACTGGGACCTGATCCCGCAGGACGCTATCCGTCGCATCGACTTGGTGACCGGCGATCCGGCGTTCGGCCTGAACGCCTTGGGCGGGGCGCTGAACCTGTCAATGAAAACCGGACGCGATGCGCAGGGCGGCGCGGCCAGCCTGTCTGGCGGGTCGTTCGGGCGCCGGTTCGCGTCCCTGGAGTATGCAGCCTCGGGCCGCGCCTGGAGCGTCTTCGGCGCGGCCGACGCCGGCCACGATGACGGCTGGCGACGGCGCTCAGCGTCCAGCCTGTGGCGGGGTTATGGCGACCTTGGCTGGCGGGGGGCTCGCCTGGACCTGCATCTGGTGGCCGCCATCGGCCAGGCCGATCTCGGCGTCGTCGGCCCGACGCCGCGCGACCTGCTGGCGGGTGACCGGCGTTCGACCTTCACCTTTCCGCAGACCACCCGCGACGAGGCGCGCCTGCTGGCGCTCAATGGCGCATTCGCCGCGTCCGACATCTGGTCGATCCAGGGCAATCTCTATGCGCGCGGGTTTCGCCAGCGTCATCTCGACGGCAATGTGGCCAGCTTGCGAGGCTGCGCCCAGGATCCGACCGATCCCTTGTTCGCAACGCTCTGCGTGCCCGACGACGACTTTCCCGAAGCGCTGCGCCCGTCGGCGGCGGCGTTCCAGGTGCTGGGCCCCGACGGAACGCCGGTGGGCTGCCCGGTCTTCAGCGCAGGCCCGGCGCGATCCTGCGACGCCACCGCCTATGGATCCCTGGACCGCACCGGGACCCGATCCACCACGCTGGGCGCGTCCCTCCAGGTGGCGCGGACGGGTCCGGTCCTGGGACATGGCAACCGGTTCGCCGCCGGCGCGAGCGTGGATCGCGGCCGGGCGAGATTCGCGGCCGACAGCACCCTGGCGCTGGTCCAGTCCGACCTGCGCATCGCCACCGAGGGCGCCGCGCCGGGGGTGGGCCAGGTGATCCGCACCGCCGGCGCCATCGCCTATAACCCCGTGGTCCTGAGCGCGACGAATGACGCCTTCGGGGTCTTCGCCACCGACACCTTCGACGTGACCGGGCGGCTGTTCCTGACGATCAGCGCACGGCTGGACACGGTGCGCGTGAGCATGACCGACCAGACCGGGAGCAGTCCCGCGCTTGACGGCAGCCACCGGTTCCAGCGGCTCAACCCGGCGGTCGGCCTGGCCTGGAAGGCGCTGCCGGGGCTGACGGTCTATGGCGGCTACGCCCAGACCAGTCGCGCGCCCACGCCGCTGGAGCTGGCCTGCAGCGACCCGCTGCGTCCGTGCCTGCTGGAAAACGCCCTGGTGGCGGACCCGCCCCTGCGCCAGGTGGTCTCCCGCAACTGGCAGGCCGGTCTGCGGGGATCGCGAGGCCCGGCCGACGCCCGCCTCGACTGGAGCCTGGGCCTCTACCGCAGCGACAACGACGACGACATCCTGGCCCTGGCCAGCGCCCTCCAGGGCCGCGGCTCCTTCGCCAACGTCCCGCGCACCCGCCGGCGCGGCGTCGAGGCCGAGGTCAACTATGTCTCCGCCCGCTGGCTGGCCTATGCCTCGGCGAGCCAGGTCGAGGCGACCTACCGCTTCGCAGGCGCCCTGCCGTCGCCGAACAGTCCCTTTGCGGACGCCGCCGGCAACATCCACGTAGCTCCGGGCGACCGGATAGCCGGTATCCCCGCCGGGCGGTTCAAGGCTGGCGGCGACCTGCGGCTGACCTCCGCCGTGAGCCTGGGCCTCGATGCCCTGGCGGTCAGCGCCCAGCGCCGCGTCGGCGACGGGGCCGGCTTGGATGCCCGCATCCCCGGCTACTGGACCGCCAGCGCGCACGCGGTCTGGCGGCTGGGCCACGGCCTCGAACTGTTCGGCCGGGTCGACAATCTGTTTGACCGTCGGTACGCGACCTTCGGGACCTATTTCGACACCACCGCCCTCGACAATCTGACGGCCTCGCCCCTACCGGCGGACGCCGATCCAAGGACCGACACGCCGGCGCCGCCGCGCGCGCTCACCGTGGGCCTGCGCGCCCGCTGGTGAAGGTCAGCCGAAACGCCCGGTGATGTAGTCGGAGGTGCGGCGCGTGGCGGGGCGCTGGAACAGGGTCTCGGTCGGCCCGAACTCGACCAGTTCGCCCAGATACATGAAGCCGGTGTAGTCGCTGACGCGGGCCGCCTGGCCCAGGTTGTGGGTGACGATGACGATGGTGTGGTCGGCCGCCAGCTGGGTCACCGTCTGCTCCAGCTTGGCCGAGGAGATCGGGTCAAGCGCCGAGGTCGGCTCGTCGAGCAGCAGCACTTCGGGCCGCACCGCGACGCCGCGCGCCACGCACAGCCGCTGCTGCTGACCGCCGGAGAGGCCGAGGCCGGGTCCCTTGAGGTTATCCTTCACCTCGTTCCAGAGGGCGGCGCGGGTCAGCGCCTCTTCGACGCGGGCGTCCATGTCGGGCTTGGCGAGGGTCTCATAGAGCCGCACCCCGAAGGCGACGTTGTCATAGATGCTCATCGGAAACGGCGTCGGCTTCTGGAACACCATGCCGACCCGGGCGCGCAGCCCCGCCAGATCGACGCGGGGACCCAGGACATTCTCGCCGTCCATCATGATCTCGCCAGTCGCCCGCTGACCCGGATAGAGGGCGTACATGCGGTTGATGGTGCGCAGCAGTGTGGACTTGCCGCAGCCGGACGGGCCGATCAGGGCAGTCACCTTGTTTTTGGCGAACGGGATCGAGACCGCCTTCAACGCGTGCAGCTTGCCATAGTAGAAATCGAGGTTGCGCACATCGACCTTCACAGCCGCGCGATCCACGTCGGCGATGCTGGTTTCGAACATCTCGCTGGGATTGAGGGTATTCATCGACTTGTAGTGTCCCTGGCGATCATGCGAGCGATGATGGTCACCGACAGCACCGTGCCGGCGATCAGCAGCGCGCCGGCCCAAGCCAGCCTGCGCCAGTCGTCATAGGGGCTGAGCGCGAACTGGAAGATCACCACCGGCAGGTTGGCCATCGGCTTGGTGGGATCGAGGCTGAAGAACTGGTTGTTGAGGGCGGTGAACAACAGAGGCGCGGTCTCGCCGCTGACGCGGGCGAAGGCCAGCAGGGCGCCGGTCAACATGCCGTTTCGCGCCGACGGCCAGAGGATCTTGCGCACCACGAAGGAGAAAT
>JANXXA010000540.1 GCA_025350885.1 Phenylobacterium sp. | reverse complement strand
CCGGGCGGTTGCGCAGCCACCACGACCAGTCCTGCGGCAACAGCGACAGCGGGTCGCCGTGCGAAAGTTCGCGGGCGGCGTAGAGCGGCCAATGGGGGTTCGACAACGCCGGCCGCCCGAGCATGACAAGGTCGATCAACTCCTGACGAATGACCCGGTCAGCCACGGCGGGGATTCCAAGGTTCCAGCTGACGCCG
The DNA here is from genome assembly GCA_025350885.1 of Phenylobacterium sp. Classification (GTDB taxonomy): domain Bacteria; phylum Pseudomonadota; class Alphaproteobacteria; order Caulobacterales; family Caulobacteraceae; genus Phenylobacterium. The sequence continues at coordinate 3,032 of JANXXA010000540.1, read as the reverse complement.
ACCGGTACGCCCGCCTCGCGGCGGACCCGGCTGCCCCGCTCGACCATGAAGGCCAGCTTGTCGAACGGCACGTCCTTTGCCTGATCGGTATTCATGCCCAGGCTGAGGTCCGCCAGGTCGAGCCCGTGGTCCTTCAGCTGTCGGATCGCCCAGACCGCCTCGTCGAACTGCACGCCGTCGGGATGGAAGTCGTCAGAGCCCAGGCGAATGGTCAGCGGCAGGCGCTCTGGCCAGACAGACCGCACCGCATCCATCGCCTCGCGGTGAAAGCGAAGCCGGTTCTCCAGGCTTCCCCCATATTCATCGTCCCGCTGGTTGGCCAAGGGTGAGAAGAAGCTGGCGCCCAGATAGCCGTGGGCGAAGTGCATCTCGAGCCACTCGAAACCGGCCTCGAGGGCGCGTCGCGCCGCATCGGCGTAGGATCGGTGAAGATCCTTGATTTCCGCCCGGCTCAGGGCCTGGACCGGATAGGGGAACCGGCCGCCGAACGGGATCGCCGACGGGCCGCGCACCTGCCATCCCTGCGGATGCTCGGGGGGCATCTGCGTCTTGCCCTCCCACGGTTTCGTTTCGCTGCCCTTGCGACCGGTGTGGCCGAGTTGAATCCCCGGCGTCGCACCCATGGCTTTGATGATCGCGGTGACCCGGGACAGCCCCTCGATCTGGTCATCCTCCCAGATCCCGGCACAGCTGGTTCCCGTGCGCCCGTCCGGAGTGATGGCGATCTGTTCTGGAAACACCAGGCCAAAGCCGCCGGCGGCGCGCGACCCCATCAGCATGATGTGAAAATCCGTCATCCGGCCGTCCTGCCCCGCGCGGTACATCGTCATCGGCGACATGGCGATGCGGTTGCGCAGGGTGACGTCTTTGAGCGTGAACGGGCTGAACAGGTCGGGCATGGGCTGTCTATTGCAGAAGGGTGAGGCGCTTGCACGCCCACAAGTCCAGCCTCAGTGGGGAGGCCCTTAGGTCAGTGCGACCTCGAAGGCCGCCTCGGTCTTGGCCCGGACTTCGTCCAGGGTGACGCCGGGGGCCATCTCCAGCAGGCGGACCGGGGCCTTGCCGCGGGCGATATCGAACACGCCCAGCTCGGTGACCACCAGATCGACCACCGCCAGGCCGGTGAGTGGCAGGGTGCAGGCGGCGACCAGCTTGGAGGCGCCGGACTTTTCGGTGTGCTCCATGACCACCACCACACGCTTGACGCCGGCCACCAGATCCATCGCCCCGCCCATGCCCTTGACCATCTTGCCCGGCACCATCCAGTTGGCCAGGTCGCCATTGGCCGCCACCTGCATGGCGCCCAGGACGGAGAGGTCGATATGCCCGCCGCGGATCATCGCGAAGCTGTCGGCGCTGGAGAAATAGGACGAGCTTGCCAGCTCGGTGATCGTCTGCTTGCCGGCGTTGACCAGGTCGGGGTCGATCTCGTCCTCGTAGGGGAACGGCCCCATGCCCAGCATGCCGTTCTCACTCTGCAGGGTCACCTGGACGCCGGTGGGAATATAGTTGGCGACCAAGGTGGGGATGCCGATCCCCAGGTTCACATAAAAGCCGTCGCGGAGCTCCATCGCGGCGCGCGCGGCGATCTGTTCGCGGGTCCACATCAGGCGTTCGCCTTTTCGCGCGGACGGGTGGTGGCCTGTTCGATGCGCTTTTCGAAATGCGCGCCCTTGAAGATCTGGTCCACATAGATGCCGGGGGTGTGGATGTTGTCCTTGTCCAGCTGGCCGGTGACCACCAACTCCTCGACCTCGACCACGGTGACCTTGGCGGCCGTGGCCATCATCGGATTGAAGTTCCGCGCGGTGCGGCGATAGACCAGGTTGCCCTCGTGGTCGCCCATCCAGGCCTTGATGATCGCCAGGTCGGCGGTCAGCCCGCGCTCCATCACATAGTGCTCGCCGTCGAACTCGCGGACTTCCTTGCCTTCGGCCACCAGAGTGCCGACGCCGGTCCTGGTGAAGAAGGCGGGGATGCCCGCGCCGCCGGCGCGGATGCGCTCGGCCAGGGTGCCCTGCGGATTGAACTCCAGCTCCAGCGTGCCGGAAAGGTAGAGTTCGGCGAACAGCTTGTTCTCGCCGACGTAGCTGGAGATCATCTTTTTGATCTGCCCGCCGGCCAGCAGGATGCCGAGCCCGAAATCATCGACCCCGCAGTTGTTGGAGACCACCGTCAGGTCCTTCACGCCGGCCTCGCGGATCGCTGAGATCAGGTTCTCCGGGATGCCGCAGAGGCCAAAACCCCCCGCCATGATCGTCATCCCGTCGAACAGCACGCCCGAAAGCGCGTCTGCGGCGGTCCTTGCTACCTTGCTGGCCATGCCCGCCCTGTTACGCCGCAATGCAACATTTGAGAACCGGCGCGATGAGAAAAAGCGCGCTGTCACGCAAATCCGCTTTCAAGCCGCCGCGATGCGCGATCCAGTGGCGACATGAACGCCCACTCTTTGCTGGTCCAGGCGCTGGTCTATCTGGCGGCCGGCGTGATCTCGGTGCCGATCGCCAAGCGGTTGGGGCTGGGCTCGGTGCTGGGCTATCTGATCGCCGGCGTGGGCGTCGGACCGTTCCTGCTCAACCTGGTGGGGGAACCCGGCGAGGTGCAGCGGTTCGCCGAGTTCGGCGTGGTCATCCTGCTGTTCCTGATCGGGCTGGAGGTGCGCCCGGCGCTGCTGTGGAAACTGCGCACGACGATCTTCGGCCTTGGCCTGGCGCAGCTGCTGGGCGCCGCCGCCCTGGTGGCGGCCGCGTCTCTGGCGTTCGGCCTTGACTGGCGGGCGGGGATCGCCGTCGGCCTGATCCTGGCGATGTCCTCAACAGCCATCGTCCTGCAGAGCCTGGAAGAAAAGGGCATGCGCCAGGGTCCGGTGGGCCAGGCGTCGTTCGGCGTGCTGCTGTTCCAGGACCTGGCGGTGATCCCGCTGTTCGCGCTGCTGCCGCTGCTGGCCCCGGCCGGGGCTCCGGCCCCGGCGGCCGCGCACGGGGCGAACCTGCTCGCCGAGCTGTCCGGTTGGCAGCAGGCGGCGGCCCAGC
>JANXXA010000529.1 GCA_025350885.1 Phenylobacterium sp. | reverse complement strand
TTTTTCATCGGCGGCTCGAAATCCGGTTGCAACGTTTGGCGAACCTAATGGGACCCGGTCGAAACGGCTAGGCCGTGCTTTACAACCTCCGGGGATTGGCCCACGGGAGGCCGCCAAGCCTCCGAAGAGGGGCTGGCGGGGTTTCATGTCATCGGGTCTGTGTGTCCATGTCGCGAGACATCATGCTGCGCTGCACCGCCCCCGCCTCGCGAAAAGCCCAGATGCCCCGAGCCCGTTCCGCCGCTCTTCTCGCCTGCCTCGCGCTCGGCGCCTGTGCGCATGTGCGCCCGGCCGACACGCGCCTGCCGGCGGCCTTCGAAGCGCCGCAGGGTCAGCCCGCCGGCGCGGTGGCGCTGGACCGCTGGTGGCTGGCGTTCAATGATCCCGTGCTGAGCGGACTGATCGACCAGGCCCTGGCCGCCAATCCCGACGCGCGCAGCGCCGCGGCCCGACTCAACGAGGCCCGCGCCAATCGCGTCGAGGCGCTGGTGCATTTCCTGCCGCAGGGTGACGCCACGGGTTCCACGCGCGAAACCCACACCCGTAAGCTTGGCGGCACGTCGATCAGCTTTCCGGGTTTTTCCAACAGTGGCGTGTCGGACGCCTCGTCGGCCAGTTTCAACGTCAGTTGGGAGGTCGATGTGTTCGGCCGCCTGCTGGCCGCCCGCAAGGCGGTTAACGGCGACATCGCCGCGGCGCGCTTCAACTACGAGGGCGCCCGCGCCAGCCTCGCGGCCCAGGTGGCCGACACCTATTTCCAGTCGCGCGGCCTGGCGATCCAGCTGGGCGATGCGCGCGAGACGGCGCGGATCGAGCGCTCGCTCTATGACACCGCGACCAAGCGCGCCAACGCCGGCCTGGCGGCGGGTGCGGACGCGGACCGCGTCGCCGGAGACCTGGCCCAGGCCGACGCCCAGGCCGCGGGCCTGGAAGCCGATCTGCAGGTGCAGCGGCGGACGCTGCTGATCCTGGCCGGCCGCACCATCGAACCCACCGCCAACGTCGCGGTCGAGGCCAGCGTCGGGGTTCCACCGCCGGTCCCGGGGGCGATTCCCGCCGAGTTGCTGGCGCGGCGCCCCGATGTGCGCGAAGCCCATGCCCGGATCGCCTCGGCTGCCGGACGCGCCGACGCCGACATGCTGTCCTTCCTGCCGACGCTCAGCTTCACGCCGGGCCTGGGCTGGTCAAAGAGCTCACAGCCGGGCTTTGCCTCGACCACCCAGAACTGGTCCCTGGGCGGGGCGATCACCCAGCCGATCCTGTCGATCCCCAGGCTGCTGGCGGAGCTGAAGGCCCAGAACGCGCGGCTCGAACAGGCGGTGACCGCCTATGAGAAGGCCGTGCAGACGGCGTTCTCTGAATCCGAGGGCGCGCTGGTGCGACTGGACGCCGACCGCCGCCGCGTGGCGCTGCTGACCGACGGCGAGGCGCGGGCGCGCCGCGGCTATCAGGCCAGTCGCATCGGCTATGACCGCGGGCTCACCGACCTGCAGACCGCGCTGGGGGCCGAACAGTCCTGGCGCGCGACGCGCTCGCAACTGACGGCGGCGCAGTTGCAGGCGCTGCGTCGGACTGTCCAGGCCTACAAGGCGCTCGGCGGCGGCTGGCCCGCCGACCGCTTTCCCACCGACAAGCAGGCCCGCTGAGACGTGACCCGGATGAAACGATCCATGAGCTTCCTGCCGCTTCTCGCGGCCCTCGCGCTGGCCGGCTGCCACAAGCCGCCCGTCCGCCAGACCGAGGCCGATCAGGCCCGGGCGGTGCGCGTGACCCGCGTCGAGCCGCGCGAGATTGTCGGCGCCCTGGCCGCGTCCGGCGACCTGGTGTCGCGCGAGGAGGCCGCGGTGCTGCCCGAGGTCAACGGCTACCGCGTCGCCCGCGTACTGGCCGACGTCGGCCAGTACGTCCGCGCCGGCCAGACCCTGGTGCAGCTCGATCCCACCCTGATCCAGGCCCAGGTCGCCCAGTCCGAAGCCCTCGCCGCCCAGGCCGACGCCCAGGCCCAGCAGGCCGAAGATCAGGCCGCCCGCGTCAAGGATCTGGACGGCCAGGGGGTGATCTCGCAGGAACAGATCGATCAGCGCCGGCTGCAGGCCCGCGCCGCCCGCGCCCAGGCCCGCGCCCAGGCCGCCGGCCTCAAGGACCTGCGCACGCGAACCGCCAAGCTGTCGGTGACCGCCCCGGTTTCCGGCCTGGTGCTGTCGAAGTCCGTGCGTCCGGGCGATCTTTCCGCCGCCAGCGCGACTCCGTGGTTCCGGCTGGCGCGGGACGGCCAGATCGAGCTTTCCGCCAACTTGAGCGAGAACGACCTGGCCCGCGTCCGCGTCGGCCAGGTGGCCAGCGTCACCCTGCCGTCCGGCGCCGTGGCGACCGGCCATGTGCGGCTGATCAGTCCGCAGATCGACAACCAGACCAAGCTGGGCGAGGTCCGCATCCTGCTGCCGGTGCGCTCCGACATCCGCGCGGGCGGCTTCGGCCGCGCGGTCTTCACCGACGCCGCCGGGACCGCCATGGCGGTCCCGGAAACCGCTGTGCGCTATGATGCCGACGGGGCCGGGATCATGGTGGTGGGCGCCGACAATCGCGTGCATCGGATGCTGATCCAGGCCGGTCCGCGCGGCTCGGGCCTGGTGCAGCTGATCAAGGGACCGCCGGCCGGCACACGGATCGTGGCCAACGCCGCGGCGCTGCTGCTCGATGGCGACCTGATCCGCCCGGTTGAAGGCCCCGCCCCTGTCGCCGTCCCTGTCGCCGCCCCGGTCGCCGCCATGCCCGTTACGCCGATCCGCGCCGCCAAATGACCCAGCCCCGCTTCGCGCTCTCCTCCTGGGCGATCCGCAACCCCGTCCCCGTGGCGGTGTTGTTCATTGGCCTCGTGCTGGCCGGACTGATCGCCTACGCGGGCCTGCCGGTGAAGCAGTACCCGAACATCCAGTTCCCGCTCATCGCGGTGACGGTCACCCAGAACGGGGCCGCCCCCGGCGAGATGGAGACCCAGATCACCCGGCCGGTGGAGGACGCCGTGGCCGGCGTCACCGGTGTCAAGACCGTGCAGTCCACCGTCACCCAGGGCGTCTCGACGACGTCCATGGAATTCGAGATCGGCGAGAACCTGCAGAAGAAGACCGACGAGGTCCGCTCGAAGATCGCCCAGGCGCGCGCCAACCTGCCGCGCGATATCGACGAGCCACGGGTCACTCAGGTGGAAATCGATTCCGCCGCGCCGATCATGACCTATGCGGTCTCCGCGCCGTCGATGTCCGCCGACCAGCTGTCGTGGTTCATCGACGACACCGTGGCGCGCACGCTGCAAGGCGCCAGCGGGGTCTCCCAGGTCAACCGGGTCGGCGGCGTGGCGCGCGAGATCAATGTGGTCATCGATCCGGACCGGCTGGCCGCCCGCGGCCTGACGGCGAGCCAGGTCAATACCGCTCTGCGCGGCTTCCAGACCGATGCGCCCGGCGGGCGGCTGAACGTCGGCGGGCGCGAACAGACCCTGCGCGTGCTCGGCAACGCCGCCTCGGTGGCCCAGATCCGCGACCTGACCATACCCACCGGCGCCGGCCGGTTCGTAAAGCTCGCCGACGTGGCCGACATTGGCGACGGCGCGGCTGAGGTGCGCGGCTTCGCGCGGCTGAACGGGCGACCGGTGGTCGGCTTCCAGGTCGCCAAGACCAAGGAGGCCAGCGACGTCACCGCCGAGGACGCCGTGATCGCCAAGCTGGCCGAGCTGCACAAGAGCCATCCCGGCGTGACCTTCTCCAAGATATTCTCCTCGGTGGACGAGACGCGCGACAGCTTCAAGGCCACGCAGCATGTGCTCGCCGAGGGCATGTTCCTGGCGGCCCTGGTGGTGTTGTTCTTCCTGCGCGACTGGCGTGCGACGCTGATCACCGCGGTGGCCATGCCGATCTCGCTGATCCCGACCTTCTTCATCATGAAGCTGGCCGGGTTCTCGCTGAACGTCGTCACCCTGCTGGCCCTGACCCTGGTGGTCGGCATCCTTGTCGATGACGCTATCGTCGAGATCGAGAACATCGAAAAGCGCGTGCAACGGGGCTTGCGGCCCTTCCAGGCCGCGCTCGAAGGCGCCGACGCCATCGGCCTGGCCGTGGTCGCCACCACCATGGCCATCGTCGTGGTGTTCACCCCGGTCAGCTTCATGCCCGGCATTCCGGGCCAGTTCTTCAAGGAGTTCGGGCTGACGGTCTCGGTGGCGGTATTGTTCTCGCTGCTGGTGGCGCGGCTGGTGACCCCGCTAATGGCGGCCTATCTGCTGAAGCCCAACGCCGTGCCGCATGAGCGCAAGCCGTTCAAGGGATTCTATCGCGATATTCTGGAATGGGCGCTGGCGCACCGGATCGTCTCGTCGATCGTCGGTGGCGTGGTGTTCGTCGGCTCGATCCTGCTGGTGCCGATGCTGCCGCAGGGCTTCCAGCCGGCGTCCGATCCCGACTTCGTCTATGTGGATATCCAGGGGCCGCCCGGGTCGTCGGCTGCCGACATGGACTCCACCGCCGGGCAGATCACCGCCCTGTTCCGCAACCAGCCCGAGGTCACCGGCGTCTTCATCCAGATCGGCTCGACGGTGTCCAGCTTCGGCCCCGGCATGGACCGTGGCGGCGGCGGCGACCTGCGCAGCGGCACAGCCACCATCCTGCTTGACCCCAAGCGCAAGGTTTCCGGCGACGCGATCCGCGCGCGCCTGCGGGCCGGCCTGCGGGCCATTCCCGACGCCCGCCTGACCTTCCTCGATTTCCAAGGCGCCGCCGGTTACCAGCAGATCCTCACTGGCGACAATCCGGCCAATCTGCAGGCCGCGGCGCTGGAGCTTGAGCAGGAAATGCGCAAGCTGCCGCAGCTGGCCAATCCGCGCCCGTCCAAGCCGCCGCAGGGTCCGGAGATCATTATCCGGCCGAAGCCCGAGGAAGCCGCCCGGCTGGGGGTCTCCTCCGACGCCATCGCCGCGGTGGCGCGGGTGGCCACCGTCGGCGACATCGACGCCAATGTCGCCAAGCTGAACGAGGGCGAGCGGCGGATCCCCATCCGCATCCGCCTGCCGCAGAGCGCGCGCGCCGATCTGGAGCGGATCCGCTCGCTGCGCGTGCCCACCGGCCAGGGCGGGATGACAACCCTGGCCAGCGTCGCCGACATCAGCTTCCAGGCCGGGCCGGCGCGGATCGACCGGCTGAACCGCGAACGCCAGCTGACCGTGCGCGCCGAGCTGAACGGCGTCGAGGCCGGCGAGGCGCAGAAGGCGGTCAACCGCCTGCCGATCATGAAGCACCTGCCGCCCGGGGTGCGCCCGGCCGCGGTCGGCAACCAGCAGGCCATGGCTCAGTTGTTCGGCGGCTTTCTGCTGGCGATCTTCGCCGGGGTGTCGATGATCTATGGCGTGCTGGTGCTGCTGTTCCGCAGCTTCTTCAAGCCGGTGGTGATCCTCTCGGCCCTGCCGCTGGCGGTGGGCGGGGCGTTCC
>JANXXA010000518.1 GCA_025350885.1 Phenylobacterium sp. | reverse complement strand
CATCAGCAGGCCGTTGGTGGCGAAGCTGTCCTCCAGCGCGCGGTGCGGGCGGACCATCTGGACGATGACGCCGGTCTTGCGCAGCCGGTCCAGGGCGGCGAGGTAGAGCCGGCCGACCTCGCGATCAACCTCGCCAAGGTGCTCCAGCGGGATCGCGGCCAACCGCCGGCCGGCCACGTCCAGGGTCAGGGCCGCGTCCGCGTCGAACGCCGCGCGCACCGCGCCCGCGCCGTCGGGGCCGGAGATCGCGCCCAGCATGCGCGCCGCGGTCGCCACGTCCCTGGCCAGCACGCCCACGGTGTCCAGGGGCGGACTGAGCGGATGGACGCCGAGGAGACTGACCAGCCCGCGTCCGGGTTTCAGCCCGACCACGCCGCAGACCGCCGCCGGGATGCGCACCGAGCCGCCGGTGTCGCTGCCCAGCGCCGCGTCGCAGAGGCCCGCCGCCACCGCCACCGCAGACCCGGAGGACGACCCGCCCGGCGCGCGATGAGTCTTGGCGTCCCAGGGGTTCCAGGGCGCGCCGACCGCTCGGTTGGTGCCCCAGCCGCCATAGGCCAGCTCCACCGTGTGGGTCTTGCCCACCGCCCGCCAGCCGGCGTCCAGCAGGCGCTGGACGACCACCGCATGGGCCTGCGGATGCTCCGCCAGCGGAACCCGGGCGCCGCCACCGGTGGCGACGCCGGCCACGTCGAACAGATCCTTGATGGCGAAGGTCGGGCCGCCGCCGTCGCCGAGCGCCGGCTCGAACAGGCGCACGAAGGCTTTCAGCCGGCCGTCGTAGCGATGGATGCGCGTCAGGGCCTCGTCGGGCGACATCGGGCGTCCTCTGGCGGGCGTCACGTCGCGCGCCGGCGGACTATTGCCGGTTGTGCGCCGGGAAACCAGATGACGCGCGCGCCTGGCTGTGGCTTTTCCTGATCATGGCCTCCGGCGCGCCCGATCCGCTTCGAACCACCGTCCGGTTCCTCGGCCGGGTGCTGGGCGACGTGATCCGCGCAGAGGACGGCGAGGCGGTGTTCAGCCAGATCGAGGAGATCCGCCAGGCCTCGGTGGCGTTCCACCGTCAGGGGACGGCCAAGGCCGCCGGGCTGATGGCTGAACGGCTGGGCGCGCTCAGCCTGACCGACACCGTGCGCTTCGCCCATTCCTTCGCCTGCTTCCTGCAGATCACCAACATCGCCGAGGATCAGATTCAGCGCCGGCGCGGGCGCGGCGGCGACAGCCGGGCCGATACCCTGGCTGGGGCGATCCGCGCGCTGGAGGCGCAAGGCACGGGCCGGGCCGCGGTGGTGGACCTGTTGCGACGCGCCTTGATCGCTCCGGTGATCACCGCCCATCCCAGCGAGGTGCGCCGCAAGAGCGTGCTGGACCGCGTGGGGGCTATCGCCGACGATCTCGACGCCTTCGATCATGCGAAGAGCGAGGCCGAACGCGCGGCCACCGAGCGCGAACTGGTCCGTCAGGTGTCGATCTTCTGGCGCACCCGCCTGCTGCGCTCGGTGAAGCTGGGGGTCGGCGACGAGATCGAGAACGCGGTCTCCTATTTCGAGCGCAGCTTCCTGCCGGCGCTGCCCCGCCTCTATGCGCATTGGCTGCAGTTGCTGGGCAATCCGGCGGACCTGACCAGCTTCCTGCGGGTAGGCTCCTGGGTCGGCGGTGATCGCGACGGCAACCCCTTTGTCACCGCCGACGTGCTGCGCCAGGCCATGGCGCGCCAGTCGCAGGCGGCGCTGCGGCTCTACCTTGAGGACATCCACGCCCTGGGCGCCGAACTGTCGATGTCCGCCCGGCTGGCCGCGGTCACCCCGCCATTGCAGGCCCTGGCCGACGCCGCGCACGACGCCTCGCCGCACCGCGCCGAGGAGCCCTACCGCCAGGCGCTGACCGGCATCTACGCCCGGCTGGCCGCGACCTATGGGCGCCTCATCGGAGACCCTCCGCCGCGCGCCCCCGCTGCGGTCGCAAGGCCTTATGACACGCCCGACGATCTCAGGGCTGACCTCCAGACCGTGCTGGCCAGCTTGGTCGAGATGCACGGCGCGGCGTTCGCGGAGGGGCCGTTGCCGGACCTGATCCGGGCGGTCGACACCTTCGGCTTCCACCTGGCCCGGCTGGACCTGCGGCAGAACTCCTCCGTCCACGCCCGCACCGTCGCCGAACTGCTGAAGGTCGCCGGCGTGCGCGCTGATTACGAGGCGCTGGACGAGGCGGCCCGCTGCGACCTGCTGATCGCCGAACTCAGCCACGGCCGGCCGCTGCACTCGCCCTTCGCCGACTACTCAGAGGAGACCCGGCGCGAAATCGACGTGCTGACCGCCGCGGCCGAGGTCAAGCGGCTCTACGGCCGCGACTCGATCCGCGCCTATATCGTCTCAAACACCACCTCGGTCTCCGACCTGCTGGAAGTCTATCTGCTGCTGAAGGAGGTGGGCCTGTTCACGCCCGGCGATCCGCCCCGCACGGGGGTCTTCGCTGAGCCGCTGTTCGAGACCATCGACGACCTGCGCGCCGCGCCGCGGACCCTGAAAGCCTACCTCTCGCTGCCGCTGATCCGCCAGCTTGTCGAGCCGATCGGCCTGCAGGAGGTGATGATCGGCTATTCGGACAGCAACAAGGACGGCAGCTACCTGACCTCGACCTGGGAGCTCTATCAGACCTCGCGCGCGCTGGGCCGCGTGGCCCGCGACGAGGGGCTGCGGCTGCAGCTGTTCCACGGGCGGGGCGGGGCGGTCGGCCGGGGCGGCGGGTCGAGCTTCGAAGCCATCCTCGCCCAGCCGGCCGGCACCGTGAACGGCCGCATCCGCATCACCGAACAGGGCGAGGTGGTGGCCAACAAATACGCCGATCCGGAGCTTGCCCGCCAAAGCCTGGAGACGCTGACCGCAGGCGTGGTGCTGGCCTCCCTGCGCAAGGCTGCGGAGGCCGACCTGTCAGCAGCGCAGGCCGAGACGATGGAGGCGCTGTCCCGCGGGTCGATGGCCGCATATCGCGCCCTGGTCCACGAGACGCCGGGATTCGTCGACTATTTCTACGCCGCCACCCCGATCAGCGAGATCGCCGACCTCAACATCGGCAGCCGCCCGACCTCGCGGCAGGCGACGCGCAGCATCGCGGGCCTGCGGGCCATCCCCTGGGTGTTTTCCTGGGCGCAGAGCCGGGCCATGCTGCCGGGCTGGTACGGGTTTGGATCCGCGGTGCGCGACGCGGGCGTGTCGCTGACGGCCCTGGCCGAACTGCATGAGAGCTGGCCGTTCTTTTCCTCGGCGCTGGCCAATATGGAGATGGTCCTGGCCAAGGCCGACATGGCCATCGCCGGGCGCTATGCGGCGCTGGTCGAGAATCGCGCCCTTGGCGAGGCCGTGTTCGGCCAGATCCACGCCGAATGGGAGCGGACGACGCAGGCCCTGCTGGCAATCACCGGGCAGACGAGCCTCCTGGACAAGAACCCGGACCTCGCCGCCGTGATCCGCTCGCGCATGCCCTACATCGACCCGCTCAACCACCTGCAGATCGAACTCATCGGCCGCCGCCGGCGCGGCGATACGGACGAGGCGGTGCGCGAGGGCATCCATCTGACGATCAATGGCGTGGCCGCCGGTCTGCGAAATACGGGATGAGCGCCGGCGTGGAGATTGACTCAGCGCTGGTGGGCCGGCTGGTCGCTGCCCAGTTTCCACATTGGTCGGACCGACCAATTCGACCGGTCGCCAATGGGGGTTTGGGACAACCGGACCTTCCATCTTGGCGAGGGGATGACCGCCCGCCTGCCCAGCGCAACCCGCTATGCCGCGCAGGTGGCGAAGGAACAGCGCTGGCTGCCGAGACTGGGGCCGCGCCTGCCGCTGCCGATACCCCGGCCGCTCGCTATGGGTGCGGCGGGGGGAGGCTATCCGTGGCCATGGTCGATCTACGAATGGTTACCCGGCGAGACCGCCAGGGTCGCCTCTCTTTCCGATCTCCCCCGGTTTGCCATCGACCTCGCGGAATTTCTCTTCGCCCTTCAGCAGATAGACGCCGCAGGCGGGCCACCGGCAGGCGAACACAGCTTTTGGCGCGGCGGGTCGCTTGAGCGGTACGAGGGCGAGACCCGGCGGGCGATCGCAGCGCTGGGTGATCGGATCGATACCGCGGGCGCCGGCCAAGTCTGGGATACTGCGCTGGCGACCGCCTGGCGCCGTGCTCCCGTCTGGGTCCATGGCGACGTCGCAGCGGACAATCTGCTGGTAGAGGGTGGCCGGTTGAGCGCCGTCATCGACTTCGGCTGTTCAGCGGTGGGCGATCCCGCCTGCGACCTGGTCATCGCCTGGACGTTTTTCGAGGGCGAGAGCCGTTTGGCCTTCCAAACGGCGTTGCCACTCGACCCGGACGCCTGGGCCAGGGCGCGCGGATGGGCGCTGTGGAAGGCGCTGATCGTCGTCACGGGACTCCCTGGGGCCAATCCCTTGATGCGTGACAAATCCCTGCGGATTATCAACGATGTGCTCGCGGAGCATCGGCTGGCGTCCTGCGGTCGCAGCCCATAGAAGTTGCCTATGGCGAACCTCTACGACGTTCTGGCTGACGGCTTCCCGGCCGACCGGTCCAAACCGGCCTTCCTGCTGAGTGACGGCTTGGCGGTCGCCTACGGTGAGCTTGAGGCCGGCGCTGCGCAGATCGCGGGCCATCTTGTCGCCAGCGGCGTCGCGCCCGGAGACCGGGTCGCCCTGCAGGCGGAAAAGTCCGTGGCGGGGGTGATGATCTATCTCGCCGTGCTGAAGGCCGGCGCGGTGTTCCTGCCGCTGAACGCCGCCTACACGCCGGCCGAGATCGACTATTTCGCAGCTGACGCCGAGCCCGTGCTGTTCATCACCGACGCGCAGGATTTTGTCGCGCAGGCCGCGTCCGCCGCACCCCTGGGCCAGACCGTCGCCCGCGCGGCCGACGATCTGGCCGCGATCATCTACACCTCCGGCACCACCGGGCGCTCCAAGGGGGCGATGCTGAGCCATGAAAAC
>JANXXA010000516.1 GCA_025350885.1 Phenylobacterium sp. | reverse complement strand
CGCGGCCGACACCACCCCGGGCAGCTGGGTCAGATCAACGACAGGGATGCCTCCGGGGATGAACGGAGCGAACTCAGGCGCCGCGAAACAGGCCGGGACCGCGAAGCAGAGGATCCGCACCGACTCAGTGCCGTATTTGCGGTCGTGCGAATACCGCAGGCCGCCGGTCAGTTTCCACTGATCGCTCAGCTTCCAGTCGAGCTGTCCGAAGCCCGCCCAGGAGACCGCGTTTACGTCCGGCCGGTTGTCGAACCGGCGATAGCCGGTCTCCGGCGCGCAGACGCCGCCCGTCTGAGCGCAGAAGAAGCCAGGCGCGCCGAACGGACCGTTCCACTGTGTCTGGGTCGGGTTCTGAGTGATCACCGGTTGGGTGTAGTGCTGCTTGAAGTAGTAGGCGCCCACGACGTACTGCAGCGGGCTGTCGTTGGTGGAGATCAGGTTGATCTCATGGCTCCAGAAGCGGTTGTATTCGCGATAGTCGAAGCTCTCCCGAGGATTGATCACCAGCCCGCCGGGCAATGTGTATGAAGCGATCGGCGCGGAGGTGACGTTGGGCGTACCCGCCGGTCCGGTCGGTCCCGTCAGGTGGTAGTGGTAGTCCACCCCGCCAGTGACGTACTTGATGTCGAAGTCCTTGGCGTGCCACGTCGCGTGGATCGCCACGGTGTTATAAAGCGGCAGGTCAACCTTGTAGGGAATGGCCCGCGCGACGTGCCACGGATCCTTCAGTGCCGGATTGACGCAGCCGGTCGGTGAAAGGTTGACGACATTGGTGACCGGCGTTCCAGGGGCGCAGGCGTAGCCTGGGTTCAGCTGGGTCGCGCCGACGCCGGTCTCGAACGTCGGATAGGGGGCCGGCGACCAGCCGCCGGAGCCCGAGCCTGGCCCGCCCGCGCCGTTGTACCACTGGCCGCCGGCGAGTTTTCCCCACAGTTCCAGATGATCGTCCAGGAACTTGCCCTGCAGCTGACCTTCGAGGAACCACTCGTTGATGACATTGCCCTCGTCGGGCAGGCCGGGAACGATGTTCTTGGTCCAGCCCTGAGTCTGCCGCTCCCAGTCGCCCGCGATCCGGTACTGGATGTTGTCGGTGACCGGGCCGGACACCGCAGCCTCAAGCATCGAGTGATTGTAGTTGGCGTAGCTGGCGCGGACCTCGGCGAAGGGATTCTTGGTGGGCCTTTTGGAAATCTCGTTGATCGCCCCGCCGATCGAGTTGCGGCCGTAGAGCGTGCCCTGCGGGCCGCGCAGGATCTCGACCCGGTCGAGGAACAGGGTGGAGCGGCCAGCCTGCACGGCGAAGGTCTCATAGATCCCGTCGTTGTAGTTGGCCACCGAAGCGTCGGCGGACAGCACGTTGGTCTGGCGGCCCACGCCGCGCAGGGAGATCCGGTCGGTGGACGAATTGTACTGCAGCCCTGGCGTGAAGTTGGTCATGTCCTGGATCGAGTTGATCCCGACCAGTTCGCGCTTCTGATCGGTGAAGGCGGAAATCGCCACCGGCACGTCCTGCAGATTCTGCGAGCGCTTTTCAGCGGTAACCACGAGCTCTTCAATAGTGCTGGTCGCCGCCGCCGACGAGCCGGCGCGGGATTGGGCGTGGGCGCTGGTGCCCACTGCGGTTGCGAGCAGCGCGCTGCTCAGCATCAGACGATGCCTGAATTTCATGATGGTCTCCTCCCGGTGTTTCTCGGGCGTGATTTTTTTTTCGCCTCTGGCATAGAGGGACAGTCCGGGGCCGGGTGCGTCAATGCCTATGTGCAGTGAACAACGATAACTTGAGCCCACGCCGCGCAGGAGAGAGTGCCAGTATCGAGCTCAACCCGTGCCTTTCGGCGGCGATCCCTGGAGCCTGCTGGAGTTCGACGCTACCCTTGTCGGGCAAACTTCAGGAGCCGCGACGATGACCACCAGCGCTTACGACTACGCCTTCAACACCATCGATGGCGCGGCGCTGCCGCTGACCACGTTCCGCGACAAGGTCGTGCTGGTGGTGAACACCGCATCGGCCTGCGGGCTGACGCCGCAGTACGACGGGCTGGAGCAGCTCTATAGCGACTATCGCGACCGCGGCCTGGTGATCCTGGGTGTGCCCTGCAACCAGTTCGCCGGCCAGGAGCCGGGGACTGAGGCCGAGATCAAGGCGTTCTGCGAGACCCACTTCAAGGTCGACTTTCCGCTGACCTCCAAGGTCGAGGTCAAGGGCGACGGCGCCCATCCGTTCTACAAGTGGGCGCAGGGCCAGCTGGGCGAGCCGGCCGTTCCGGTCTGGAACTTCCACAAGATCCTCATCGGCCGGCGCGGGGAGGCGATCCAGGCCTTCGGCCCGCGGACCGAGCCGCAGGCGCCGGAGATTGTCTCGGCGATCGAGGCCGCGCTGTAGGTCACGCCTTTACCGCTTGAGTTGACCCGACCAAAAGGCAACCTCGGCGGAAGGCGGCGTGGGCGCCGAACCCGGCTCAACATGTCACAAACTTCCCTGTCATCCCGGCCGCAGGCCTGCGCACGCAGGCTGGAGAGCCGGGACCCAGGGGGTTCATCCGTGCGGTTGCCCTGGGTCCCGGCTCGCCGCTTCGCTGCGGCCGGGATGACAGTGTGTGGGGGGACTATGGCCTACCGATAAGCTCTAGGCGTTGACGTCCACCACCACGCGCCCGCGGACCTTGCCCTCGATGATCTCCGCCCCCAGGCGCGGCAGGTCACCGAGGCCGGCGCGAGAGGTCATGGCGTCCAGCCTGCCCAGGTCCAGGTCGCGCGCCAGCCGGGTCCAGGCTTCGATACGGTCCGCCGTGGGGCGCATGACGCTGTCGATGCCGGCCAGGGTCACGCCGCGCAGGATGAAGGGGGCGACGGAGCCCGGCAGGTCCATGCCCTGGGCCAGGCCACAGGCGGTGACCACGCCGCCATAGCGGGTCTGGGCCAGCACATTGGCCAGGGTGTGGCTGCCGACGGCGTCCACCGCCCCGGCCCAGCGCTCGCGGGCCAGCGGGCGGCCGGGGGCTGAGAGTTCGGCCGCGTCGATGACCTCCGCGGCGCCGAGACCCAGCAGGTAATCGCTCTGGCTGTCCTTGCGCCGCGACGAGGCGACCACGCGGTAGCCCAGCCGCGCCAGCAGCGCGATGGCCACGCTGCCCACCCCGCCGGCCGCGCCGGTGACGACGATCTCGCCCTTGTCCGGCGTGACGCCCAGCCGTTCGAGGCCGAGCACACAGAGCATGGCGGTGTAGCCGGCCGTGCCGATGGCCATGGCATGGGCGCTGGAGATCGCGTCCGGCAGCCGGACCAGCCAGTCGCCCTTGACGCGGGCCTTCTGCGCATAGCCGCCGTGATGCGTCTCACCCACCCCCCAGCCGTTCAGCACCACCCGGTCGCCGGGTTTGAACCCGGCATGGTCGGAGCTTTCCACCACGCCGGCGAAATCGATCCCGGGTATCAGCGGCCAGACCCGGACCACCGGCGACTTGCCGGTCAACGCCAGGCCATCCTTGAAATTGACCGTGGAACAGTCGATCCGCACGACCACATCGCCGGCCATCAGATCATCGAGCGTCAGGTCCTCGATCTGCGCCTCCTGGCCGGTTTCGGTCTTCGACAGGCGCAGGGCGCGGAAGGTTTCGGTCATGTTCAGCCCACTTTCAGCGGTTGTTTCGCGGTCAGTCCGAAGCGCTCGCCGCGCCGGCCCCTGACCGCCAGATCGACGGTGACCAGGCGCCGCACGCCCTCGACGCGCATGTCGCCGCCCGGCATCCACATCATCGCCACATAGTCGCCCAGCGAATCCTCCAGCGCCCGAGTGAAGCCCTGGGCGTCCTGGGCCTTATTCATCTGGATCTTGGCCATGCGCAGCGCCTCGGGGCTGTTCTCCGCCACCCGCCGGGCCCAGGCGAAGGTCTCGCGCTCCAGGTCGGCGTTGGGCAGCACCCGGTTGACCAGGCCGAACGCCGCGGCCTCGGCCGCCGAGATGAACCGGCTTTCGAAGCAGAGCTCCTTGGCCCGCCGCACGCCCACGTCCCAGGGGAGGCAATTGTATTCGACGAAGCCGCCCAGGAACTCCGCGTCCTCAGCGGCGAACACCACGTCCAGGCAGGCCGCCAGCATCCAGCCGGCATAGATGCAGTAGCCTTCGACCATGGCCACGGTGGGCTTGGGAAAGTTCCGCCACTTCAGCAGCAGGTCGAGGTTGTAGCGCTTGAACTGGTCGTAGGTCTGGATGCCGGGCTTGGCGCCCAGGGCCTCGCGGTAGGCGACGCCCTCCGGCGTGCCGAGGTCGTGGCCGGTGGAGAACACCCCGCCGGAGCCGCGCACCAGCAGCACGCGCACGGCCTCGTCGGCCTGGGCCAGGTCGAAGGCGGCGTCGATCTCGTCGAGCATCCGATAGCTCTGAGCGTTGCGATAGGCCGGCCGGTTGAGGGTGATGACCCCCACGCCGTCGGCAGCGGCATAGACAATGTCGTGGAAATCCATTTGCGCGCGCGTCACGGACGCGGTCTCCCTGTGGCCTGCGGCCGGCACTATAGTCAGGCCGGGAGCCTGGGGCGAAGGGGCGACGATGGCGAATTCTGCGGAAATTGTCGCGACCTCGCTGGAGCGGTTGGGCGAACGAGTCGGCGACCCGGCGCCACAGGTCTATGCGCGACTGTTCGCGGCGCATCCGGAGATGCAGGCGCTGTTCGTGCGCGACACCACCGGCGCGGTGCGTGGCGAGATGTTGGCCATGGCGTTTGAGTGCATCCTGGATATCGGCGGGGCCGGCGCCTATGCGGCCAACCTGATCGCCGCCGAGCGGATTAATCACCAGGGGCTGGGCGTGCCGCCGCAGGTGTTCGCGCGGTTCTTTCCGATCCTGGCGCAGACCTGCCGCGAGCTTTCCGGCGACGCCTGGACGCGCGATGTGGACGCGGCCTGGGCGGACCTTCTGGGCAAGCTGATGGCCATCGCCGACCCGGACGCTGAACCTGAAGCCGCCGCTTCCTGATTGGGCCCGACACCCCCGTTCTCCTCCTCCGTAGGGGGAGGGGGACCACGCTTGGCGTGGTGGAGGGGGCGAGACGCTGCTGAGATCTGTCAGGAGAGGCGCGCAACGGCGGGTACGACCCTGATAGATCGCTGACACTTTGACCTTGAGACATCGCTGACAGTTAAGCCGGCCGGTAGGTGGAGACCTGCCGATGCCCTGGAAGCCTGTGTCAGAGATGGATCAGAAG
>JANXXA010000511.1 GCA_025350885.1 Phenylobacterium sp. | reverse complement strand
GACTTCGCCCGGATCGCCGTGCTGGGCGCCAAGGCGGCGCTGGCCGTCGGCAACGACACCGGCCCGCTGCACTTGGCCGCCGCCGCCGGCGCGCCGACCGTGGTGCTGTTCTCCGGCGCTTCGGACCCCGCGCTGTCGGCGCCGCGTGGCAGGGTGGCCGTGCTGAGGGCCGAAAACCTGTCTGAATTGCCTGTGGCCAAAGTGGCGCAAGCTGCCGCCGCCCTGACGCCGGCCATCAAGGGTGCGGCTTGATAGCGCCAGCGCCTGCGATCATATACAGTCCGAGACGACCGGAGCGCCCTGGCGCGTCCGGCGTATCACCTTGAAACAGTCCTAGGAGCCCCGCCTATTCGCCGTCCCATGAACGCCCCCCCCGTCAAGGACGGGCTGCGCATCAACGATGAAATCCGCGTCCCCAAGGTCCTGTTGATCGACCAGGCCGGGGAAAAGCAGGGTGTGATGCCCACCTCCTCCGCCCTTGAAGCCGCCGAAGAGGCCGGCCTCGACCTGGTCGAGATCGTGCCCAACGCCGACCCGCCCGTCTGCAAGATCCTGGACTACGGCAAGTTCAAGTTCCAGGAGCAGAAGAAGAAGAACGAGGCGCGAAAGCGGCAAAAAGTTCAGGAAATCAAAGAAATAAAGCTCCGTCCGAATATCGACACGCATGACTACGAGGTCAAGCAGCGCTCGATGGTCCGCTTCTTCGAAGAGGGCGACAAGGTGAAGGTGACGCTGCGCTTCCGCGGCCGCGAACTGGCCCACCCGGAACTGGGCATGAAGCTTCTGCAGAAGGTGCGGGTGGATTTCGAAACCATCGCCAAGTGCGAATATGAGCCGCGCATGGAAGGCCGCCAGATGATCATGATCCTGGCGCCGCGGTGAACCGTCCGAGCTTCGGAATTTCGGGAGCGGTCGCCATCATGGCGGCCGCTATCGCGTTTCACGCCGCAAGCCCGGCGCGTGCGGCGCCTCACGACAACGATCCCATGGCCCCGTTCGAGATCGGCGACGGGGTCTGGTACGTGGGCGCCTCCGATATCGCGGCCTATCTGTTCAAGACCCGGGCCGGCCTGATCTTGCTCGACGGCGGCTACGACACGACCGCGCCGCAGATCCTAGCCAATATCCGCTCCCTGGGATTCGACCCGAAGGCGGTGAAGATCCTGCTCAGCACCCACGGCCACCTCGACCACGCCGGCGGCCTGGCCCAACTGAAGCGTGAGACCGGCGCGATGCTTTACGCCAGCGCCCTAGACGGCGCTCTGATGACCCGGGGCGGCAAGGGCGATTTCGGCCTCAAGGACATGGCGCCCTATCCGCCGGTGACCCCGGATCGGACGCTCATCGACGGCCAGACGGTCAGCCTCGGCGGGGTGACCCTGACCGCCCATCTGACGCCGGGCCACACGCGGGGTTGCACCACCTGGACGGCGCCGATGACGGTCGCCGGCAAGGTCCGCCAGGCCCTTATCCTCTGCTCCAACTCGATCCTGCCGCCCTACCGGCTGGACGCCGCCCACGAGTCCTACCCCGGCATCGCGGCGGACTACGAGAAGAGCTACGCCTTCTGGCGCAGCGCCCCTTGCGAGGTGTTCCTGGCCAGCCACGGGATCTTCTTCGACATGCAGGCCAAGCGGACCGCGCTCCTGGCCGGCAAGATCGACGCCTTCGTCGACCCGGCCGGATGCAAGGCCTTTTTCGACAAGAGCTACGCCGGCTTCAAAGCCACGCTCGCCAGCCAACAGGGCGGCGCGCCCTAGCTATTTCCACCCTAGTTTTTGCTCGTCATGGCCGGCCCCCGTGCCGGCCAGCCAGAAGCGCCGCTGTTGCAGATCGCGCTGGGCGCCTTCATGCAACCCTGGAAACCTCGGTGTATCTGGGTGGCCGGGACAAGCCCGGCCAGGACGAGTGGGAGGGATGGACCTGAACGCTGTCTACATGATGGCCAGCCAGCAGCACGGCACGTTTACATCGGCGTCACCAGCGACCTTCTCAGCCGCGCAGCGCAGCACCGGGAGGGCCTCGTCGATGGCTTTACCAAGCGCCATGGCGTCAAGCGGCTCGTCTGGTTCGAACGGCACGATAGCATCGTCGCTGCTATCCAACGCGAGAAATCTATCAAGAAATACAAGCGCGAGTGGAAAGTGAACCTGATCGAACGCGAGAACCCGAAGTGGGCCGATCCGTTTCCTTTGTTCTTCGTTGAACAAGGACCGCTCGCCCACCTGCAAGCTTACGAGCGTCCTTTATGAACACTGTGGCGCCACGCCAACGCTGAGCACCGATAAGCCAAACCGAGGCCACTGAGCCTTGCCGCAGCGGGAACTGGGGCCTACCACCCCGCCTATGTCCGACCTAGCGCCGCGGGAGGCGTCGACGCCGTCCCGCTGGGCCGCGCCGTCGCTGATCGCCGTCATCTTCATCAACATGCTGGGCTTCGGGATCATCGTCCCGTTGCTGCCGTTCTATGCCAAGTCGATGCACGCGCAGCCCTGGCAGATCGCGCTGATCTTCTCGGCCTACGCCATGGGCGGCTTCTTCGGCGAGCCGTTCTGGGGCCGGCTGAGCGACAGATACGGCCGAAAACCGCTATTAATCTCGACCATTACCGGCAACTGCCTCTGTTATCTGGCGCTGGCCTTTGCGCCGAATGTCGCCGCGGCCTTCGTCATCCGCTTCCTGGGCGGCATGGCCAGCGGCAACGGCGCGGTGATCCAGGGCTATATCGCCGACGTTACCCCGCCCGAGCGGCGCGCGCGGATGCTCTCGCGGCAGGGGGCGGCGTGGAACGTCGGGATGATCGTTGGTCCGGCCGTCGGCGGCGCGTTTGCCCATACCGACATCGGCCCCATCGGCTTTCGCATTCCCTTGTTCATTGCAGCCGCGCTGTCGGCTGTCGCGGTGATCGGGATCGTGCTGTTCATCCGCGAGAGCAGGGTTCGCGACCGCGCGATCAGCCACCGGCCCAGCCGCTGGTCGGCGATCGGCGAGGCGGTGCGCCATCCGGTGATCGGGCGGCTGATGCTGCTGACCTTCCTGGTGGGCTTTGCTTTCACCGGCATCGAATCGACCTTCGGCCTGTGGGGTCAGGCCCGTTTCGGCTGGGGACCCCGGCTGATCAGCGTCTGCTTCGCCGCCGTCGGCGTGGTCGCCGCCACCACCCAGTTCTTCATCACCGGCCCCTTGTCCGAGCGGTTCGGCGAGGGCCGGATGCTGGCCATCGGCATGGGGGTGACCGCGCTCGGCTCGGCCCTGCAGCCGTTCTCCAACGGCCTGATCATGACCACCGCCCTGATGTGCGTCACCGCCATCGGCCAGTCGGTGGCCTGGCCCAATGTCGGGGCGCTGATCTCGCGCACCGCCGACCCGCATCGCCAGGGCCAGATCCTGGGGCTCAACAATGCCTCCGGCGCCTTTGCCCGGTTCGTCGGGCCGCTCAGCGCCGGCCTGACCTTCGCCGGGATCAGCATCAACGCGCCGTTCTGGCAGGGCGCGCTGATCGTCGCGCCGGCGATCCTGCTGGCGCTCAGCGCCGCGCGCCGGGCGCCGCCGCGCCAGATCCAAGGCCACGCGCCATGAACGCCACAACGGAAGAGCGCCGGTCGCTGATCGTCCTGTTGAGCGTGATCTTTCTGATGATCGCCGGCTTCGGGCTGGTGATCCCGCTGCTGCCGTTCTTCGCCAAGGCGTTCAACGCACCCGCCTGGCAGGTCACCCTGATGTTCTCGGCGTTCTCGTTCGGCCAGTTCCTGGGCGAGCCGTTCTGGGGGCGGCTGTCGGACCGCATCGGGCGCAAGCCAGTGCTGATCATCACCATCACCGCGGTGGCGTTGAGCTACGCGGCGCTGGCCTTCGCCCCGAACATCCTGGCGGCCTTCGCCATCCGCTTCGCGACCGGCCTCTTCGCCGGCAACATCTCGACCCTGCAGGGAGCGATGGCCGACATCACGCCGCCCGACAAGCGCGCCGGGCGCATGGGGATCATGGGCGCGGCGTTCAGCGCCGGCTTCACCACCGGCCCGGCGATCGGCGGCCTGCTGGCCCAGCCCGGCCGGGGCGCGCTGGGGTTCCAGCTGCCGTTGCTGGCGGCGGCGGGCTTTGCCCTGGCCTCGGCGCTGGCGGTGGTGGTGTTCGTGCGCGAGAGTCGGCCCGACCCCTCGACCCGCGCCCCGCAGCGGCCACGCATGGAGGGTCTGAAGGAAGCCTGGGCGCACCCGGTGATCAGCCGGATCCTGGCGATCAGCTTCATCGTCGTGGTGGGCTTCGCCGGCATCGAGGCGACCTATGGCCTGTGGACCCAGGCCCGCTTCGGCTGGGGCCCGCGCCAGATCGGCCTGGCCTTCATGGGGATCGGTCTTCTCGGCGCCTTCTGTCAGGGTTATCTTTCAGGGCGGCTGGTGCGCCGCTGGGGCGAGCCCACGACGCTGACCGGCGGCCTGATGCTCATGGGGTTAGGCCTGGTTGTCCAGGGCCTGTCGCCCACCTGGCCGGTGGCGATCGTCGGGTTCGCGCTGGTCTGCATCGGCCAGTCGATCTGCTTCCCCAACCTCACCGCCCTGATCTCGCGGGCCGCGCCGCCCGACCGCCAGGGCGAGATGATGGGCCTGAACATGAGCGGCATGGCGCTGGCCCGCATCGGCGGCCCGGTGCTGGCCGGCCAGCTGTTCTCGGTTGTCGCCCCCGGCGCGCCGTTCGCCATGGCGGCGGTGCTGATCCTGCCCGGGCTGTGGTTCGCGGCGCAGGTGAGGAAGCGGGTTCCCAGCGTCGCGTGAGGCCGGTCGCTTCAGGCCATCCCGAGAAAGACCAGGACTGCTCGATTGAGTCGGACCATGTCCTCACCTTCGAGTTGTCCAAGGCGGGCGCCCATCTTGCTTCGAGGAACAGCTGTCAGTTTGTCGATCATCAGCATTGAGGGCCGCCGTAGGCCGTTAGCCGAACTGGGCTCGACGGGAAGCCGGAACAAAGGCGCGTCCAACGTATGGCTGGTCAACGGGCACACAATGATCGATGCGGTCGCGTCGAAGCGCTCATCTTGCAAGACGACGGCGGGCCTGGGCTTACCGGCGTAGTCCGGGCCGCCGGAGAGCGTCCAAACTTCGCCTCGTCTCACTCGTCATCAATCCAAAGCGCGGACACAGAATCGACGAACGCCTGATCGTCGGCTTCATGCGGACTGTTGGCCACCAGCAACGACTGCCGGCGCGCCTCGGCGGCGAACTCCGGAGACCGGACATCCGGCACCCAGATCGTGATGGGTCGCAGGCCCTGGGCGCGCAACCGCTGGCGGTGAGCGGCGACCTTGGCGCGGGAGGACCGGGGCTGAGCGGAAAGGGACATCGGAACCTCGAGTAGTTACCTGTAACCGTAGCCCGATTGGGTCCAAAAAGCTACGAGGTGTTTGGCGATGCCCGACCACATCCTCATATCGGCCAGTCGCCGGTCGGCTGAGTGAAGTCGAGAGCGAACGAGCCGCCCCACCTTGCCTTCCAGCCCACTTTCCCCTACTAGCCCCACCCTTCGGAGCCGCCTGGCCCATGGCATGCCAGGGCGGCTCATCAATACGCCAGAGGACGGGGCTTTGCGGCTCCGCAGAGAAATGCCGAAACTGAAGACCAAATCAGGCGCCAAGAAGCGCTTCAAACTCACTGCGTCCGGAAAGATCAAGGCCGGTGTGGCCGGCAAGCGTCACCGCCTGCTCAGCCACAACGCCAAATACATCCGTCAGAACCGTGGAACGAAGGTGATGAGCGCGTCCGACGCCAAGATCATCAAGATCTTCCTTCCCTACGGCCTCAGCTAGGAGCTCTGACAGATGGCTCGCGTAAAGAGGGGCGTCACCGCCCACGCACGGCACAAGAAGGTTCTCGCACAGGCAAAGGGCTTCTACGGGCGCCGCAAGAACACCATCCGCACCGCCAAGGCGGCCGTGGACAAGGCTGGCCAGTACGCCTACCGCGACCGCAAGGTCCGCAAGCGGGCGTTCCGCTCGCTGTGGATCCAGCGGATCAACGCCGCGGCGCGCGAAGAGGGCATGACCTACGCCCGATTTATCCACGGCCTTGATCTGGCCGGGATCGAAATGGACCGCAAGGTCCTCGCCGACATCGCCGGCGCCGACCCCGCCGCGTTCAAGGCCATCGCCGAGAAGGTTCGCGCCGCGCTGACTTGATCGCCTGGAGCCCTGGCTCCGGATGCCCTTCAAGAAGCCCTTCGGCGCAATCGCCGGAGGGCTTTTTGCTGCGCCCTCCG
>JANXXA010000499.1 GCA_025350885.1 Phenylobacterium sp. | reverse complement strand
ATGGCTATGGGCAATATGCCGAGCTGATCGCCAAGGGGTCCGACGGGCGCCTGCACGTCGCCGGCGATGAGGCCAGGCGGGCGGTGATGAACCTGCGGCTCGACCCCCACGCGGCCTCGCTGATGGCCGGCGAACTGACCTCCGATTCCGCCGTCTATCTGAAGGGCCGCACCGGCCGCGCGGCGACGGCCGGCGAGCTCTACGCCGCCCATTTCCTGGGGCCGCAGGGCTCGGCCCGGCTGATCGAGGCGGTCCAGCGCCAGCCGGGAGCGGCGGCCGCCGGACTGTTCCCCGACGCCGCCCATGCCAACAAGGCGATCTTCTATCGCGACGGTCGCGCGGCCACGGTGGGCGAGGTTTACGCCAACCTGACCAAGGCGGCGGGCCAGGCCGGCGCGGCGGCCGAGTCGGTCGCGCCGGCTGACGACGGTTTTATCCAGACCGCCTCGGGCCGTCGCCTGGACCGCCAGCGCCAGCAGGAAGCGATGATCTCCCTGATCCTCAACGGCGCCCAGCCCGTCGAGACGATGAGCGCCGGCCGCCGGCTCACCGGCTCGCTGTTCACCACCGAGATGCTGAAGATGCTGTCGGACAGCCAGCGCAGTTAGGCCGCCGCCTCCGCCGCGAAGATCGCCTCGATCTCGGACGCCGAATAGCCGATCTCGGCCAGCACCTCGCGGGTGTGTTCGCCCAGCGTCGGCGAGCGCGGGCGCACCGTCGCGTCGGCGCCGGGGAAGCGCGCGGGCGCGGCCGGCGAAGGGTAGGTCCCGCCCTCGCCGTCCTCGACCTGGATGATGGCGCCGGACGCCATCACCTGGGGGTCGGCGGCGACCTGGGCCGGCGTCTGCACCGGTGACCAGACCATGTCTTCCGCATCGAGCCTGGCGGCGATGTCGTCGAAGCTCATGGTGGCGAAGGCCGCATCGAGCTCGGCCACCAGCAAGGGCGAGTTCTCGCGGCGCGCGCGGCCGGTGGCAAAGCGTTCGTCGTCCACCAGGTCGGGACGCCCGGCGATGGCGGCGAAGGTTGGCCAGTCCTTGTTGCCGCCCCTGGGGTTATGCACGAACCATCGCTCGTCGGCGCTCTTGAAGAAGGTGGCGATGGGGTTCATCGGCAGGTTGCGCGGACGGTTCGAGGCCAGCCGTCCGAACTTCAGTTGCACGGCCAGGTCGGAGCCGACCGTATAGACGCCGGTGGCCAGCAACGAGGTCTGCACCAGCCGCCCGGCGCCGGTCTTCTCGCGTTCATAGAGCGCCGCCAGAATCGCCGAGACGGTGGCCAGCGCGGTGATGTGGTCGCCGAACCCCGAGCGCAGCATGAACGGGTCCATGCCCTTGGGCGCGGTCATGTTGGCGACGCCGGCGCGGGCCCAGAAGGCGGTGACGTCGAAGCCGGGCTTGTGCGCGTCGGGGCCTTCGAGGCCGTAGCCGGTGACCTGGCAGAACACCAAGCGGGGGTTGGCGGCGCGGATTGTCGCCTCGTCGAGGCCGGCGCGCTTCAGGGCCGCCGGGCGCACATTGGTGATGAACACGTCGGCGGTGGCGGCCAGCCTGGCCAGCGCCTCGCGGCCCTCCGGCTTGCCGACGTCGAGCACCACGGCGCGCTTGCCGCGGTTGTCGAGGTCGAAGGTGGGGTTGCCCTTCAGCTCGCTCTTCACGTCGGCGAAGGCGTGGCGCATCTGATCGCCGCCGGGTCGCTCGACCTTGATCACGTCCGCGCCCCAGTCGCCTAGAATGCAGGCCGCGCCCGGGGCGGCGATGTAGGAGGCGAATTCGACGACCTTCAGGCCCTTGAGCAGCATCCGAACTCTCCCCGGTTTTGCCCCATGCTAGAGCACGAACGACAGGTCAGGGGGAGGGGATTCTGGAGGCCTCTCCGTGGGCTCGCCGTTCCCGGGCGCGGGGAAAATCTTAATCCACAGGTTGTCTGGCAACCGGGCGTTAAGCATGGCCGTAGCAAGTCAGACTCGTGAGAGGGCGGGTCCGGGGTTGGATCTGACACCCTGGGGGTTTGGCGACAGACATGGCGACGACGCGATCGGCGCTCACGGACGACGATATCCGCACCCTGGTGAAGGGCGCCACGGCCGATGAGCGCGCCGCCGCGGCCTTCAAGCTGTGCCGCGCCATCGACGCGGGTGAACTCACCGTCGAAGATCGCGCGACCGCCGCGGAGATTTTGCGGATCATGGCCGCTGACGCCGCCGAGCTGGTGCGCCGCGCACTGGCCGTCACCTTGAAGGCCTCGCCGCTGGTGCCGCGCGACGTGGCCCTGGCGCTAGCCCGCGACGTCGAGACCATCGCGCTGCCGATGTTGAATTTTTCACCGTCGTTCCTCGATGAGGACTTGGCCCAGATCGTGCGGCTGGGGGGTCCGGTGCGCCAGCTGGCCATCGCCCGCAGGCCAACCCTGTCGCGCACCGTCACCGAGGCGATCTCTGAGTACGGCGGCG
>JANXXA010000493.1 GCA_025350885.1 Phenylobacterium sp. | reverse complement strand
CTTGGCCTCCTCGAAGGGAAATACCTTGTCCACCACCGGTTGGATGCCATGGAGCGAGATCGCGCGGCACATGGCCTCGAACATCTCCCGCGAACCCACCGACAGGCCCTGGAGCTTGGCTGAATTACCGATCAGGGCCGCGGGGTTGAGGCCTTCGCCCATGCCGGCCACCACGCCGATGATGGCGATGTGACCACCGATCCGCACGGCCCGCAGGCTCTGCTGGATGGTGCCGCCGCCGCCGACCTCCATGATGAAGTCCGCGCCGTTGCCGCCGGTGGCCTCGCGCACGGGGCCGGACCAGTCGGGTGTGGTCTTGTAGTTCACCAGATGATCCGCGCCCAAGGCTTTGGCTCGATTGAGCTTTTCGTCCGACGATGAGGTGACGACGGTCCGAAGCCCCGCCGCATGGGCGAACTGCAGGCCGAAGATCGAGACCCCGCCCGTGCCTTGCAGCACCACCGTATCCCCCGGCTGCAGCCGCGCATCCTCGAACAGCCCCCGCCACGCCGTCAGCGCCGCGCACGGCAGCGTCGCCACCTGCTGATCGCTGAGGAACGCCGGAACCTTCGAGACGCCCTGCTCGCTGAAGGTCTGCAGCTGCGACCCCGCCCCGGGAATCGGAAATCCCAGGGCCGAGACCAGTCCCGCCAGCGTCGGGGGCCCCGAGATCCACCGCTGAAAGAACAGCGTCGCCACCCGGTCGCCGGGCGCGACCCGGGTCACCCCCTCGCCCACCGCCTCGACAACCCCGCAGCCGTCGGAGAACGGAGTGATCGGTCCGGCCTTGGCGGGCCCGCGGGCATACATCCCCTGGACCATCAAGAGGTCGCGATAGTTCAGCGAGACCGCCCGCATGCGCACCAGCACCTCGCCGGGCCCCGGCGTCGGGTCGGCCGTCTCGATCACCTTGATCTGGTCAAGACCCCAGGGCTCCGAGACGCTGAGCGCGCGCATGTCTGGTCTCCAACGGCTGAGGCGGCATCATTGGCGCGCGGATGGGCCGGGGCAAGGGCGCCCTGGCGTCAGGCACCTTCACTCATCGAGCCGCCTGATCCCGTAGAGCCTGAGCGCGCCCAGCACCCCCACCGCCGACATCGCGGCCATCAACAGATAGCCGTGGGGCCCGGCGCGGTCGAACAGCCAGCCCGAAACCAGGGTGGCGATCCCGGCGAACACCCCGCCCGACAGCGCCGAGTTCAAGGACTGCGCCGCCGAGGCGTTGGCGGGGGTCGACAGGCGCTCCACCAGCAATAGCGAGGCAAAGAACGTCGCCGCATAGCTCAGGGCGTGCAGCATCTGCAGCGGGAACAGCAGCCACAGCGGCGGCGAGACGGCCAGCGCGGTCCAGCGCACGATCGCCGCGGCCCCGCCCAGCACCAGCAGGTGGCGCGGCCCGATCCGCCGCCGCCAGGGCTCCATAAACCACATGAAGCCGATCTCGGTCGCCACGCCGATGGCCCAGAGCACGCCGGTCATGCCCTCGCCGATCCCCTGCTGCTTCCAGGCCAGGGTCGAGAACCCATAGTAAAACGCGTGCGCCGATTGGATCAGGCCGGCGCAGATCGCCACGGTCATGAACGCCGGATCGCGCAGCAATCCGCCCAGGCCCGCCATCCGCTCGGCCAGGGCCTGGGGGGCGTGGCCCTCCGCCTGCACCGGGTCGGGCGGCAACAGCAGCCGGGCGGCCAGGCCCGTGGCGGCCACCGCGGCCACCATCCAGACCAGCACGAACTCCGGCGATCCGTGGGTCAGGATCGCGCCCATCCCCAGGTTGCCGACGATGAAGGCGGCCGAGCCGATACCCCTCGGCCAGCCAAAATTGAAACCGTCGCGGCGCGCGCGGGCCAGCGCGATCACGTCGGCCAGCGGCGACAGGGCCGAATACATCGACGAGGCAGCGAACCAGACCACCGCCCACCCGGCGAAGCCCAGCGGCAGGGCCATGGCGGCATAGGCCAGCGCCACGGCGGCGGCCAGCAGGATCAACGGCGTGCGCCGGAACTTGAAACTGTCCGCCCAGACCGCCAGCAACGGCGCGGTCACCGCCCGCGCCAGCATCGGCAACGACAGGATCAGCCCGATCCGGCTGCCCGACAGGCCATGATGGGCAAACCACACCGGCAGATAGGGCGACGCCACCCCCGTGCCGATAAAGATCGCCCCATAAAAGAGCCCAAGGCGCAAGGTCAGCGACATCGGCGACCCCATACAGGGAGTCGCAAGGCCGGGCCGCTGTCGTCTCCCGCTTCAGCGTCCTTCCCAGCACGCGATACCGCATCCCAATCCGGGAACAATCCGCTTGCCAGTGACTTCCCAATATGGGATATGAGTGTATGAGGGTGATCGCTAGGAGCACATTGACGGCCTTCGCCCGGCGTCATGCATCGACGAGAGCATCACTCGCCCATTGGCTGGAGGTGACCAAGGCCGCCGAGTGGAGGAACGCCGCTGAGGTGCAGGCGGCGTTCTCGAAGGCGAAAGCGCTGAACGGAGAACGCGTGCGGTTCGAAGTGAGCGGGGGCGACTACCGTCTGATCGTGGCCTTCGACTTCATGCGCCAGATCGCCTTCATCAAGTTCCTGGGGACCCACGCGGAGTACGATGGCGTGGACGCCCTGATCGTTTCGATCTTCTGACGAGGACCCGATGCCTATTCGACCGATCCGCAATGATGAAGATCACGCCGCGGCGCTTGCCGAGATCGAACGGCTGTGGGGCGCCGCGCCCGGCACGCCCGA
>JANXXA010000484.1 GCA_025350885.1 Phenylobacterium sp. | reverse complement strand
GCCTTCCTGTGCTGGCGAGCTCTGGCCGAGAACCCCTGGATGACCGTGCCGATGAGCGCGGGCCTCAAGCACCTGCCGCCGCGGCCGCCGCCCGTTCCGGATGCGCCGGGGCCCTTCGCCTTCGCCGACGGCGCACGGCTGCGCGGTCTGCTCGCCGCCGCGGGGTTCGCCGACATCGAGGTCAAGGCGCATGACCAGAAGCTCCGCAACGATCCGGCCGCGACCTTCCGCACCGCCCTGCGCGTCGGCCCGCTGGGGGCGATGCTGCGGGAGACTCCGGACGCGCGCGAGCGGGTCGAAGCCGACGTGCGCGCCGCGATCCTTGAGCATCTGGAGGACGGGCAGGTGACGATGGATTCCGCCACCTGGATCGTCACCGCCCGCAATCCTTGAAGCCTGCTGCGGCGATCCGTGCTTTCCGCCCCGACCCGGACTCTGTTAGACCAACCCTATTGATTTTGACCAGTGCCTGAAGGGCGCTGAACGCCCGGCTGTCCATGCCGGAGCCCGGCGTTTGCGATTTGACCGCCAAAATTGAAAACCTCGGCGACGCCCAGGCGCAGCCCGATCTCGCGGCGCGCGAGGCCGAGTACGAGAAGTTCGTCTGGGACAATCTGAAGCGCAACTACCTCGGCAATTACCTGCACGGCATGCTGGGGATGACCGGCTTTCGGCTGGTCAATGCGCCGACCTTCCTGCCGGCCTATCTGCACCAGATTTCCGGCGGCTCGAACACCATCGTCGGCCTCGGCCTGGCGATGCAGCAGGTGGGCGGGGTGATCTCGCCGATCTTCGGGGCCTCGAAGATCGAACACCGCACCAAGGTCATGCCCGCCGCCATGTGGATGGGCGGGTTGGCGCGGATGGCGATCCTCGGCATCGCCATCTCCGGCTGGCTGTTGAAGGGCACGCCCCTGGTGGTCAGCGTGCTCGGTTTCATGCTGATGTTCGGCATCTTCATGGGCGCCCAGCGGGTGGTGTTCTCGCTCTTGATGGCCAAGGTGATCCCGATCAGCCGGCGCGGCCGCCTGCAGGCCTGGCGCAACGCCACCG
Organism: Phenylobacterium sp.; assembly: GCA_025350885.1. GTDB lineage: Bacteria > Pseudomonadota > Alphaproteobacteria > Caulobacterales > Caulobacteraceae > Phenylobacterium. The sequence continues at coordinate 4,784 of JANXXA010000484.1, read as the reverse complement.
GGGGGGCGATCGCCGCGGCGCTGGCCTATTTCGCCGGCCGCTACATCATTGGGCCGAACATGTTCGGCAATGGCTATGGGACGACGTTCGTCTTCGCCTTCTTCCTGACCAGCATGGGGCTTTGGGCGCTGCAGTTCCTGCTCAAGGAACCCGAGCCGCCGACCACCCGGACCCAGGGCCGCTTCCGCGACCGGCTGCGCGAGTTTCCGCGGCTGATCGGCGAGGACCGCGCCTATCGCAATTTCCTGCTGGTGCAGATGCTGTCCAGTTCGGCCCGGATCGCGGTGCCGTTCTATATCCTGTTCATCCGCTCCTCGATCCACCTGGACGGCCAGACCCTGGGGCTGCTGTCGCTGGCCTATCTCGGCGCCGACACGCTCTCCAACCTGGTCTGGGGCTATCTGGGCGACAAGACCGGCTTTCGCCTGGTGCTGCTGTTTTCAATCGCGCTGTGGATCGCCTCGACCGTGCTGTTGATGGAGCTGCATGCGCCCTGGGCGATCTTCCTGGCCTTCTTCGGCCTGGGCGCGGCCCAGTCGGGCTACATGATGTCGGCCCAGACGATGATCCTGGAATTCGGCGCCCGCGACGACCTGCCCATGCGCATCGCCGTCTCCGCCACCGCCGAGAGTATCACCGCGACGCTCGGGCCCCTGGTCGGAGGCCGGCTTGCCGACCTGTTCGGCTATAACGTGGTCTTCGGCATCTCCATCGGCGTGCTGGTCGCAGCCCTTGCCCTGCTGATCGCGGCGGTGAAGGAACCCCGCACCGCGCGCATGGCGGTGATGTAGCCGGGCTCAGAGCGCCGGCTGGTTGATCCGGGCGCGGGCCATCTCGCCGGCTACCTCGTGGGTCGGGCGAAGCTCTGATTTCGAGCGATCGAGCACGTCCTCCAGCGTCTGCATCAGCCGGGCGAGCTTCAGCTCCACCCAGGCCGGGTCGAAGGCCTCGCCACGCTCGATGGCGCGGATCTCTCCGGCCACGTTGATGATCCCGCCGCCGTTGATCACATAGTCGGGCAGATAGAGCAGGCCCCGGTCATAGACCGCGCGGCCGATCTGCGGATCGCTGAGCTGGTTGTTGGCGCCGCCGGCGATCACCTTGGCGCTCAGGCGCGGCAGGGTCTCGGCGTTGATCGCACCGCCCAGCGCGCAGGGGGCGAACACCTCGGCCTCGGCGTCGAAGATCGCGGCGGGCGCCACCACACGCGCGCCGGTGCGGCCGGCGACCTCGGCCAAGGCGGCGTCGTTGACGTCGGTGAGGATCAGCTTCGCGCCGGCGGCGTGCAGCTTGTCGGCCAGATAGGCGCCCACATGGCCGACGCCCTGGATCGCCACGGTCACCCCGTCGAGATCGCGGTTCAGCGCGCGGCGCACCCCCAGCGTGATGCCGCGGAACACGCCCTCGGCGGTCACCGGGCTCGGATCGCCCGAGGCCGCGGCATGTCCGGTGAGGCCGGCGACATAGCGGGTCTGGGTGCGGGCGTGCATCAGATCAGCGGGCGAGACGCCGACGTCCTCGGCGGTCCAGTATTTTCCGGCGACGTCCTCGATCGCCCGGCCGAAGGCTTCGAACAGGGCCGGGGTCTTGGCGGTCCGACTGTCGCCGATGATCACCGCCTTGCCGCCGCCCAGCTCCAGGTCGGCCATGGCGTTCTTGTAGGACATCGCCCGCGAGAGCCTGAGCGCATCCTCCAGCGCGGCCTCGGCGCTGGCATAGGGCCACATGCGGCAGCCGCCGGCCGCCGGCCCCCGGGCGGTGGAATGCACGGCGATGATACATTTGAGGCCGGATTTTTCGTCGCAGAAGGCGTGGACGCCTTCGTGGCCCTCGAAAGCGGGAGAATCGAACAAGGTCATGCCGCGATCACTGCCAGACGTTGGGAAGGAATTGCGCCGGTCTCTACCCCCGAGCGGGCAAGGCCGCAACCTTGCCGGCCGAGGCCTGCGGTTTGCACTGAGAGGCGGCCTTCAGATAGGCGACGATCCGCCAGATATCTTCATCCGGGATCGCGCCGCCAAACGGGACCATGCGCGTGCCGGGCACGCCGTGGCTGATGGTCGAGAAAAGCTGCGCGTTGGACCCGCCGCGGCGCCAGTCGCAGCCAAACAGGAACGGCGCGTCGGCGGCGGCGCCCGCAGGCTCCGGCTGGCTGGGACGATGGCAATAGGCGGCGCAGGTCCCCGTGAACAGCGCCTTGCCGCGCGCGACGTCGTCCGGGGATTGGAGCAGACGAGGGACGGGGTCGCCGGACTCAGTGGAACCCGGCGGGGACACCGCAGGCGGCGCGGCGGCGGGCGCCGCAGGCGGCTCCGCACGGCTGACGGCAACAGCCGTGGCTGCCGCGATGAGGCCGGCGACACCGAGGAGACTTAAGGTCCTACGCATGATGAGTGATCAATCCAGGGAGAACACGAAGAGCTGACCGCCTTCGGGCAGATTGGAGGCGGCGCCGGCGAAGCTGTCGAGGCCGGCCCAACCGCCCGAGGGGATCGCCACGTAGGGCTTGCCGTCCAGTTCGTAGACGATCGGCTGGCCGCGACCGCCGCCGCCCATGCGGAACGACCAGAGCCGCTTGCCGGTGGCCTGATCGAGGGCGAGCGCCTGGCCCTCCTGGTTCGAGGTGAAAAGGACGCCGCCCGCCGTCGAGACCACGCCCGCCATCATCGGCCGAGGGTCGCGGTAGCGCCATTTGACCTTGCCGGTCCTGACGTCGATCGCGCTGACCAGGCCGTAGGCCTTGCCCGCATTGGCGTCGACCGTGTTGGGCGCGCCCCCCATGAACGGGATGCCCTTGACGTAGACGGCGATCCCCTTGGCGTACTGCTGGCAGGCCTCGATGGAGGGCGCGTAGACGAGGCCGGTGGCCGGATCATAGGCGCCCGTCCAGGAGCCGTTCATGCCGCCGAGATTGGAGGGGCAGACGCGGGCGCTGGGGTTGTCCTGCGGCATGGCGGCGGGATCGACGATCGGGCGGCCCTTGGCGTCGATGCCTTTGGCCCAGGTCAGTTGCTCGACGTACTGGGTCGCCCGCAGGAAGCGGCCGGTGACGCGATCGAGCAGGTAGAAATAGCCGTTGCGGTCGGGCTGGGCGATCACCTTGGCCGGCTTGCCGTCCAGCACGGTGTCCACCAGGAAGAGCTGGGTGTTGCCGTCGTAGTCCCAGACGTCGTGCGGCGTGAACTGGAAGTGCCACTTCAACTTGCCGGTCAGCGGATCCAGCGCGAGGACCGAGTCCGAGTAGAGGTTGTCGCCGGCGCGTTTGTCGCCGTTCCAGTCTGGCGACGGGTTGCCCACGGTCCAGAAGAGGGTGTTGGTTTCGCGGTCATATGCGCCTGTGGTCCAGGTCGGTGAGCCGCCGGATTTCCAGGACTCCCCGGCCCAGGTCTCGACGCCGGGCTCGCCCGCGCCGGGCACCGTCTTCTGGCGCCAGACGCGCTTGCCGGTTTCCAGATCGTAGGCGTCGATGAAACCCAGCGCTCCGAACTCACCACCGGCGATACCGGTGTAGACCAGCTTGCCGACGATCAGCGGCGCGGCGGTACCGGAATAGCCCTCCTTGTAGTCGGCCAGGGCCACGTTCCAGGCCAGCTTGCCGGTCTTGCGGTCGAACGCCATCAGGCGGGCGTCCAGCGTCGCCATGACCACGAGATCGCCGCCGATGGCGACGCCGCGGTTCGCCGGCCCGCAGCACAGCCGCAGATCATCCGGCAGCTTGACGTCGTAGCGCCAGAGAATCTCGCCCGTCCTGGCGTCGAGGGCCAACAGGCGGTTGTAGGACGTCGTGACGTACATCACCCCGCCGTAGACGACCGGCGAGCCCTCGAACTGCCCGGTCGTCCCGGTGGGCGCGGACCAGGCGACATGCAGGCGCTTGACCGTCGCCGGCGTCAGGCCGGCCACCGGGCTGTGGCGAAGGTTGCGGTAGTCGCCGCCGTAGGTGAGCCAATGGGTCTTGTCGGCGCCCTTCGCGAGCTGCGCCGCTGTGACCGGCCCCACCGCCGCGCCGACCGGCTTGGCCGCGTACCAGGCCGTCGGAGACGCCGGTAGCTTGACCTCGGCGTCGGCCACGCCTGGGGCCGGCTCCGCCGCCCTGGACGGCGGGGCCCCCAGAGCGAGCGCCATGACCGCAGCTAGCCCCAGAACGCGCCCCCGAAAGTAAACCATATCCCGGCCCCCCAAACCTTGCCTCATGCAAGCCAGTCTTCGCCGGCCGCAAACGACTCATCCCTACCCCAGATGTGTCGTGTTGTCCGATGAATGGGAAGGCCAGAAAACCTTCAGTTATCCCGCCGCAGCGCGCGAGTCAGGGCCGGGCGGCGGCGCGGTGGGAATCCTCGGCGCGCCGGACGGTGCGGGCGCCGTCGGATCGCGGATGAAGGCCAGGATGTCGCGCCAGACGACGGGCCCCTGCCGGTCGCGGGTCATCAGATGCCAGCCCCGGGCGTAAAACACCGAACGGTCGGTCGGCCGCAGGTGCGCCGCGGCCTTGAACGCCGCCGACTTGGGAATGATCTGGTCGTTGGCGCCATAGAGATAGAGCGTCGGCGGGCCGCCTTTTCCCACATCCTCGAAGCCGCGCTCCATGGTCGAGACCAGGCCGTAGAGCGTGTCGGACCTCGCACCCCAGATCATCAACGGGTCGCGGCCCATGGCGAGCAGTTCCTCGCGGTTGTCGGTCGGGCTGACCTTCGACGTCAGCCAGCGGGGCGGCGTATAGACCTTGGCCCCGGTGAAGGTCGCCGCGAACCACAGCAGCGTCTTGTTGGGCAGGGGCTGGTTGC
>JANXXA010000480.1 GCA_025350885.1 Phenylobacterium sp. | reverse complement strand
GCTGGCCCCGTCCAGCACCAGGAAGCGAGTCGGCGGAAAGCCGACGCCGGCGCCCCAGGCCAGGGTCAGGCCGGGGTGGGCCTTCTCGATGAAGTCGTCCAGATACGAGCCCCAGCTGTGGTCGAAGTTGCTGAAGAACATCAGCCGGCTGGAATTGTTGACGAAGGCCCAGTGGGCGAAATGCACCGTGCGCATGCTGCCCAGATAGCCGTTGGTGGCCTTGACCCTCAGCAGCAGGCCCAGGCCCAGGTGGCCGGCGTGGACCAGGATGGTGCGCAACACGCCGGGCTTCAGCAGCACCACGGAACCCATGTGGTTCTGGGCGATCCAGTCCTCGCGGCGGACCATTCCGGCCAGCATGGTCTCATCGATGGCCGGCGCATCCTGGGCGCTGTCGCGGCGCTCGAGATAGCGCAGCCAGAGCAACATCACCGCCAGTGAAAGGGGAACGCTGACCAGCCCGAGCAGCACCCACCGGGCTGTCTCCGGCAGGGCCTGGCGGGCATCGAGCCCGGTGAGCAGGGCGGCAGGAACGACGCTCGCCGCCGTCGCCGCGACGAGATACGCCGCCACGAGCAGCAGGATCAGCGGCGCCTGGCGCAGCAGCACGCCGACAAGCCTGAAGTGGCTGGGAACGCCGGTGCCCGGAAGCGGCGCGCGTTTTCTGAAGATCAGCAGGCCGATCAGCACCAGCAGGGCGGCGATCAGCACCAGGTAGCGGGTCGTCGGCATGGCCAGGCTGAGGATCAGCCCCGGCGCGGAGAGGCAGAATATGGCCGCGATGGCGAACCAGAACAGCCGGGCGATATCGATCAACCGTTCCGGCAAGGGAATGCGCGGGGGCGCGGGGTCGTTCAGCCAGGGAAACCCCGGAACGAGCGCCTGGCGCAGGCGGTCGTGGACGTCCTGTGGCGTGGCGCCGGCATAGGGGCTGACGCCGAGGGTTTCCGGCTCCACCGGAGGTCCCGCGAGTGCGGCGCGGATCGCCAGGAACAGCGCCCCGTCGGCTAGGATGCGGTCGCGGGAGAGGCCGCGGTTGCCGTGATGGAAAACGCTGGGTCGCTCGGTCCTGGCTTCCAGATAGGGCGCGATCGGCGCGCGCGATCCCCCAGCCGTCACCGCCGCGTAGAGCGGTCCGTCTTCGTCGAGGGGCGCCTTGCAGCAGCGCAGCATGTCGCGCAGCTCCGGGCCGAGCGTCGCCTCCAGCTGGCCCCAGAACACCCCCGGCGGCCCGTCGAAATTGGCCTCCAGCACAAACAGCGGATCGAAGGCGGCGTCCGGGAAGATGCTCAGCGACATGAAGTGCAGGGCCGGCGTCTCGCGCAGCAGGCGCGCATACTGGTCGGGATAGCCGGCCGGTTGATCGGCGTTGCGCAGGGCCTCGATCAACCGGGTCAGCTGCGCACAGCTTTCCGGCTTGATCTCCAGGGGTACCGACAAGGTGGTCTGCCGCATCAGGATCGCCCCGCCGAAACCTCAAGCGCCGCCCCCGCCGGGACTGGCGCCGTTCGCCCTCGACGCGAGGACACACCCCTTGCAACGTGGGGTCAAGGCCGGGGAAGGCTGAACAGGCCGCGGTCGGCGGGCGCGAAATCCAGGCGTTCCAGTTGCCGCACCCGCGCGCCGCCCGCGCCGCCGTCGTCGCGGGTGAAGCGAAAGGCGATGCGCAAGGGTCCGACCTGGCGATAGTCGGAAACCTCTTCCGTCACCGGTCGTGGGCGACCGGGGGTGACGCTGCGGGCCAGCAGGTGGGTGGCGCGGTCGAACCACAGCTCCCGCGCTGCTCCGCCCCAGGGCTTGATGCTGACCACGTCGAAGTCGCGACCCTGACGTCGCCGGCGGCCGAGATAGTCGCCGCGCGCATCGAAGCGACCGGGGAACAGAAAGCCATTGGCGGCGAAGAACGCCTCGCCTCGGGCCGGGATCACTGAGGCCGGATCGCCGGCGCCGCTGACCACGCCGGAGGGCGAAATCCGCCAGGCGCCCAGGCCGTTGAAGCCATGGACACTGACGCCCGCGGCCTCGTGGATCTCGGTGCGCAGGCCGTAACGCAGCGGGTCCAGCCAGGTCTCATAGGGCGCGCCGTCCCGACGGCCGGCTTCGTGCCAGCCGCGCAGATAGCTCCAGGCCGATCCGCCCGACGCCGCGCGGGCCTGGGCAAGCACCCGCTGCGCGGCGCGGGAATAGCCCTGTTGGGCGTGAACCGCCCCAGTCCAGGCCACGGCCAGGACCACCGTCAGGATCGCCGACCCTGGCCGGCGTGAACGCCAATTCAGCCTAGTGTCCCTTCGCCGCCGCCTGCTGGGCCGCCTTGTCCCTGTTCGCCTGGCTGACGATGTAGTGGAAGATCGCATCGGCGTCGCCGTCGGCCAGGACGCTCTTGAACGAGGCCATGCCGCCAGCCTTGCGCGCGCCGCCGATGACGATGTCGTTCCAGTCCTTCAGGCTCGACAGGGCCGCGGAATAACGCAGGTCGGGGATCGACTTGTCGGCGACGCCCCCGGCGCCATGGCAACCCGCGCAGGTCCGCGCATAGGCGCCCTGGCCGTCGATCACCTGCTCGTTGGTTCCGGTCATCAGCGGCGGATTGAGCGTGTGGGCCACGGCGGCCTGGGCGCCCACAGGGGCGCCGGGCAGTTCGGTCTTGCCACCCAGCTTGAACACCAGGATGCGCGAGTTGTTGGCGCTGACCGCGCTGGTCCGCACGACACCTGGCGGCAGGCCGCGCGCACCCACCAGGATGGCCACGTACTGGTCCTTGCCGATGGTGTAGGTCGAGGGCGCGGCCACCACATTGGCCGCGACGGGCGCCGACCACAGCCGGGCGCCGGTGCGGGCGTCGAACGCCGAGAACATGCCGCTCCAGTCGCCGGAGAAGACGATGTCGCTGGCGGTGACCATGGTGCCGGATGCGCCGTAGTCCTTTTCCGGCACGCGCCAGATTTCCTTCTGGGCCACCGGGTCCCAGGCCTGGAGGTAGGACCTGATGTTGCCGCGCGCCGGCGCGCCGGGCTGGGCGTAGAGCTTGGTGATTGCCTCGGACCCCGAGATCGTGCCGGTGTTGTAGCTCCGGTCGTTGATCTTGAACCCCTCGGGCTTGACGCTGGCAAAGCCGGTCGAGCTTTCGGTGACCGGGATATAGACTAGGCCCGTTCGCGGGCTGAACGACATCGGGTGCCAGTTGTGCGCGCCCAGCGGGGCCGGCTGGACGATGGCCGCCTTGGTGTCGGTGTAGCGGACGGCGGGGTTCTCCACCGGGCGGCCGCTCTTCAGGTCGATCTTCGTGGCCCAGTTGGCCGGTGCGAATTTCTCGGCCGAGATCAGTTTCCCGGTCCTGGCGTCCCACAGGTAGAAAAAGCCGGTCTTTGGCGCCTGCATCAGCACGTGGCGAAGCCGACCCGCGACCTTCAGGTCGGCGGTCATCAGCGGGTTGGTGACATCATAGTCCCACTCGTCGCCCGGCACCTCCTGGTAGTGCCAGACGTACCTCCCGGTGTCGGCGTTGACCGCGATGATCGAGGCGACGAACAGGTTGTCGCCCCCGCCGGGGGAGCGGATCTGCTGGCTCCAGCTCAGGCCGTTGCCGACGCCGAAATAGATCAGGTTGGTCTTCGGATCGAACAGGATGGTGTCCCAGGCCGTGGCCCCGCCGCCGTACTTCCAGAAGTCGCCGGTCCAGGTCGCCAGCGCGCGCTTGAGCTCAGGCGTATTGGTCGGGTCGCCGGGCGCGCCGGGCACGGTGTAGAACCGCCACTTCATCTTGCCGGTCTGGGTGTCATAGGCCGAAACGTAGCCGCGGCAGGCATATTCGGCGCCGGCGTTGCCGATGATCACCAGCCCCTTCACCACGCGCGGAACCTGGGTGATGGTGTAGGGCTGCTTGGGGTCGGTGGTCTGCACGCTCCAGGCGACCTTGCCGGTCCGGCCATCCAGCGCGATCAGTCGGCCATCGAGCGCGCCCAGATAGATCCGGCCCTTCCACGCCGCGACGCCGCGGTTGACCACGTCGCAGCAGGCGATCTGGCCGGTGGCGCGATCAACCTTGGGATCGTACGCCCACAGCAGCCGTCCGGTGGCCGCGTCATAGGCCTTCACCAGGCTCCAGGCGCTGGTCACATAGAGCACGCCATCGACGACCACCGGGGTCGCCTCCTGTCCGCGTTCGGTGTCGATGTCGCCATACCAGGCCAGGCCCAGGGTCTTGACGCTGGCCTTGTTGACGCCGGTCAGCGGGCTGTAGCGCTGCTCGGAATAGGTGCGCCCGGCCGACATCCAAGTTCCCGGTTCGCGGTCGGCGGCAAGCTGCCGCGCCGAATCGACCGCCGCCGCGCCCATGGTGTTGCGGTTCGCGGGTGTGGCAGGGGGCTTCGCTGGCGCCACGGCCGGAGCGCTGAGGTTGAGCACGAGCGCAACCCCGGCGGCGAACAGCCCACCGAGCAGACGGTTCGAGGTCGGCGCAATACCCGCCCCCCGGCGGCTCTCTGAAATGTGCATGATTTCGCTCCCCTGCCCCTGTCTCTCATCCGTCGCCGGAGGAGGCAAGGCGGCAGGGGACTGCGACGCCCCCGCTCAGGCGAGCATGCGCACCTTGGGCTCTCGCGCCCACTGCCGCGTGCTGGCCGGCTCAATGAACCCTTCCGCGCCCAAGGACAGGTCGATCACGCCGGCGTCGGGATGCACGCCGGCCTTGTCGAGCAGCGGTTGGGCCTGGGGCGTGAACCCGATGGCTTTCAGATGCACGAAGGCGTTGGCCACGAAGTCCATGGCCGCGCTTTCGCCCAGCAGCTGGGCGCAACCTTCCTCCGACAGCACCAGAGCCACGGCGTCGAAGATCACCGAGGGTGATCCGGCGAGTTGGCCATCCGCCTTCAGTCGCTTGCCGTTGTTCAGGGTCACGCCGCCAACCTTGGGCGCCACAATCTTGACGGTGGCGCCCTGCGCCTCACAGACCCTGCGCACCGCCTTGATCACGGCGTCGTCCGCTCCGTCGGTCACCAGCACGCCGACCGTCCGCCCCATCAGCGTGGAGGGATACTTTCCGACGATCCGCAGCGCCGGTGACAGGTCCAGGTCGATCGGTTCAACGGCGGCCTTGGACTTTGCCGGCAGATCGACACCCAGGCCCACCGCCACGCGCCCGGCAAGGCCGGCGTCGACGTTGCCAAGATTGGCCAGGATGCGGTTGCGGACATGGTCGAAGCCGCACTTGGAAAGTTCGAACACCAGAGCGCTGGCGATGTGCGCCTGCTCGACGGGCGTCTGCGAGGCGTAGAACAGCCGCGCCTGGCTGTAGTGGTCGGCGAAGCTCTCGGCGCGCAGGCGCACCTTGGGCCCGTCGAAGGCCACGCGCGCGGTGCGGAAGCCGCCCACGGGATCCTCGCGCGGGCCGCCGATCTCGCCAGCCTCGGCCAGGCTGTTGGGCTCATAGTTGGCGCGGCCCTTGGGAACCTGCATCTGCATGTGGCCGTCGCGCTGCAGGTTCTGGAACGGGCAGCCCTTGGCCTGGTTGATCGGCAGCTGGTGGAAGTTGACGCTGCCCAGGCGCGACAGCTGGGTGTCCTGGTAGGAGAACAGCCGTCCCTGCAACAGAGGGTCCTCCGACGCGTCGATCCCCGGCGGCATGTTGGTGGGCAGGAAGGCTGCCTGCTCGGTCTCGGCGAAGAAGTTGTCGGGGTTGCGGTTCAACACCATCCGCCCGACCACCTGGATGGGGACCAGTTCTTCCGGGATTAACTTAGTGGCGTCGAGGATGTCGAAGGCCAGGGCGTCAGCCTGCGCCTGGCTGAACAGCTGGACGCCGAACTCCCACTCCGGAAAGGCTCCGGCGGCGATCGCCTCGTGCAGGTCGCGGCGGTGAAAGTCCGGATCGGCGCCGGCGATCTTCACCGCTTCGTCCCAACCGGTGGACTGGGTGCCGAGCTTGGGCCGCCAGTGGAACTTGACGAAGGTGGCCTCATCGCGGTCGTTGAGCAGACGGAAGGTGTTGACGCCGAAGCCTTCCATCATCCGCAGGGACCGCGGGATCGCCCGGTCGGACATCGCCCACATGATCATGTGGGTCGCTTCCGGCATCAGGCCGATGAAGTCCCAGAATGTGTCGTGCGCGCTGGCCGCCTGAGGATAGCCGCGGTCGGCCTCCATCTTCACGGCGTGGACCAGGTCGGGAAACTTGATGGCGTCCTGGATGAAAAACACCGGGATGTTGTTGCCCACCAGGTCCCAGTTGCCTTCGCGGGTGTAGAACTTGACGGCGAAGCCCCGCACGTCGCGCGGCGTGTCCACCGACCCGGCGCCCCCGGCCACCGTGGAGAAGCGGGCGAACACCTCGGTGCGGCGACCGACTTCGGTGAGGATGTCGGCGCGTGTGTGCTTCGCCAGGGATCGGGTCAGTTCGAAATAGCCATGGGCGGCTGAGCCGCGCGCGTGAACGATGCGCTCCGGGATCCGCTCGTGGTCGAAGTGCTGGATCTTCTCCCGCAGGACGAAGTCCTCCAGCAGCGACGGTCCGCGCGGTCCCGCCTTCAGCGAGTTCTGGTCGTCGCTGACGGGGACACCGAAATTGGTGGTCATCCGGGCCTCGGGACCGGACGCTGTCTGGTGGATCTCGCCGCCGTTGCCGACGGTTTCGCCAAGTGAGGGGGTGACGGATTGCTGGGCGCGCGGCGGCGCGGGACTTTTCTTGGCCATGTGGGGCTCCGGGGCGGCGGTGAGGGGACGGTCAGGGGATCGCTGTCCCCCCAACGCAGAGCCCGGCATTTGGTGACCGGCGCGCGCGAAGTTCTGCGATGGTCAACCCGCCTCGCCGAAGACACAGGGCGGTTGGCTCTCAACAGGCCCATTGCGCGTGGACAGGGCGCTGCGGCGCGCCGACACTGTCCGCCGGAGCAGACGACGGGAGACGGCCATGACCACACGGGCGCTGGTGCTGGGCGGCGGCGGACCGGTGGGGATCGCCTGGGAGAGCGGGCTGGTGGCGGGCCTGGCGCAGGCCGGCGTCGATCTCGGCCAGGCGGATTTCACCCTGGGCACTTCGGCGGGGTCCTTCGTCGGAGCCCGGCTGGCGCTGGGGGCGGAGGCCAAGACCCTGGCCGATCCCCTGCTGGTCGAGGCCGCGTCACGCGCAGCCGGATCCGGCGAAGCCGCAACCCGCCCGCCGGCGGACCTGTCGCGCCTGATGCAGCTGATGGCCCAGGCGCAGGGCGGCGCGCGCAACCCAGCCGACGCGCGGGCCGAGATCGGGGCCTTCGCCCTGGCCGCCGAAACGCCCGACGAGGCGTCGTTCATCGACAGCTTCGGACGATCCTTCGCCAGCCTGCCGGACGACGCCTGGCCGGACCGGGGCTTTGCCTGCGCCGCCATCGATGCGCAGACCGGCGCGTTTCAGCTGTGGACCCGCGACTCCGGCGTCGGCGTGGTGCGCGCGGTGGCCTCGAGCTGCAGCGTTCCCGGTATCTATCCGCCGGTGACCCTGAAAGGGCGGCGCTATATCGACGGCGGCATGCGCTCGGCCACCAACGCCGACATGGCGTCGGGCCACGACCTGGTGGTGGTGATCGCCATCCGGCTGGCGGGCGCCGCGGGAACGGCCACAGCGGCGATCTCGGCAAGGCTGGACGAGGAAGTCGAGACGCTGAAGGACGGCGGCGCGACGGTGGCGGTCATAACCCCGGACGACGCCAGCCTGGCGGCGATGGGAGCCAACCTGATGGACTTCCGCCAGCGCGGCGCGGCGGCGCGGGCCGGCCTGGCGCAGGGCCACGATTACGCCGCGCGGCTGCAAGCCTTGTGGGGATAGATCAGCGGCCCCCTTCGGAGCGGATCAGGCGTTGGTCTTCACGAAGGCGCGGATCGCCGCGATGATCTGGTCCTGGTCGTCGGGGGTCAGGTAGGGGTGCATCGGCAGGCTGATCACCCGTCCCGCCTTGGCCTCGGTGACCGGCAGGCCGTCGGGAGCGACCGGATAGGCCGAATAGACCCCCTGCCGATGGATCGGAATTGGGTAGTAGACCGCCGTGGGGATGCCCTGTTCGCGCAGCCGGACGGCCAAGTCGTCGCGGCCAGCGCCGGGGCGGGCGGGCAATTCGATGGTGTACTGGGCCCAGACACTGGTTCCGCCCGCCAGCACGCCGGGGGTCGTCACCAGGTCGCCGAGGCCCGCGCCGTAGCGGTCGGCGACGCGGTTGCGGGCGGCGATCTCGTCCTCGAAGATCTTCAGCTTCTCGATCAGCACCGCAGCCTGGATCGTGTCCATCCGCGCGTTCATCCCAATACGGACATTCAGGTATTTCGGGTCGTGATCGAAGGTCCTGCCCTCGATGTCGGACTTCACCGCCTGGCCGTGGACGCGAAGGCTGACCAGCAGGTCGTGGAAGCTCGGATCCTTGCACAGCACCGCCCCGCCGTCGCCGTAGCAGCCGAGCGGCTTGGCGGGAAAGAACGAGGTGGTGGCGACATCGGCCCAGTGGATCGGGTGGCGCCCCGCCAGCGTGCAGCCGAAGCCCTGGGCCGAGTCGGCGATCAGCTTCAGGCCATGCCGCGCACAGACCGCGGTGATCGCCGGATAGTCCGCCGGGCCGCCGAACAGATCGACGGCGATCACCGCGCGCGGGGTCAGCCGGCCCGCCGCCTTGACCGCGACGATGGCCGCCTCCAGGCTCACGGGGTCCAGATTGTAGGTTGCCGGGTCGATATCGACGAACACCGGACTGGCGCCGACCAGCGGCATCACCTCGGCGGTGGCGGCGAAGGTGAACGAGGGACAGAACACCGCATCGCCCGGGCCGATTCCCCAGGCCATCAGCGGCAGCACCAGGGCCTCGGTTCCGGACCCGCAGGTGAGCGCGTAGGACGCCTGGCCGAAGGCGCACAGCTGGCGTTCCAGCTCGGCGATCTCCGGGCCCATGATGTAGGCCCCTGACCGCACCACCTTGAGAATGGCGTCCTCCAGCGGCTGGCCCAATCGCCGCCTCTGGGCCTGCAGGTCGATGAACGGGATCATGGAGCCTCTCGCCAACGTCGCAGGCGCTCATGCCACGCGACGGAGCGTCAGGCCAAGACACGCTTGATGACGCCGTGTTGCCGATGGCGGTGTTCGCGGAACCGGCGCATGCTGCGGCCACAGTGCGGATATCGGGGGCTTCGACATGGTTGCGACGACGATCAGCGCGGTTCGCGAACGCGGCCGGTATTTCTATGTCTGGATGGCCGCGGTCTGCGCGCTGATCGCCTTCGGCGGGTTTGCCCCGACCTACTGGCTGCAAGTGGCGCCCCGCACATTCGTCGGGCCGCCGCTGCTGCACATCCACGCCGCGGTGTTCTCGGCCTGGACCCTGCTGCTGCTCTCCCAGACCTGGCTGGCCTCGCAAGGCCGCCTCGACCACCATCGCGCCTGGGGCCTGGCCGGTATCGCGCTGGCCAGCACCATGGTGGTGCTGGGGATCGCCGCGGCGATCTATTCCATGCGGGTCGGGCTGGCGGCCGGCTATGGCGACAGGTCGCGGGGCTTCCTGCTGGTGCCACTGACCGCCATCGGCCTG
>JANXXA010000476.1 GCA_025350885.1 Phenylobacterium sp. | reverse complement strand
TCAAAAGCCGCGTGATCTTGAGCTTGGGACATCTGGCGGCTCATCGCTTTGAGGAAAGCGATCACGCTCGCACCTCATATTGAACGGCGCCAGCCGCATCGGCCCCACCGCGCACCTTGATCGGGCCGGGATACCACTTGGTCACGCCCGTCTTCTTGTAGGTGCGCTTGTAGCCGCCCGGAGCCCGGTCATGGGGCCGGGGCGAAGCGTGCCTCCCACCCTGATGCGGGCGGTCGGCGACGTGGTCGCCACCTGGCGCGAGGTGGCCGGTCAGCATGCCCTCACCGCCAACCAGATCGACCGCATGGCCAGCGCCTTCGAACACGAGGACTTGGCGCAGGCCACCGCCTGAACCCGAGGGGCCTAGTCGAGGTTTCTCGGCATCGACGGCTCGATGATCAGGGGCCTCACCCGGCTGACCTTGCGATCTCCACAGTCAGGTGGGACAGGGCTGGAAATCTGCGGAGCTTCTCGCGGAAGAAAGCGGCGTCGCGGGGCTTGTCGGTGGCGACGCAGACGATGGCTCCCAGATGCCCCGGTCCCAGCCGCCACAGATGCAGATCGGCCACGGCGTCGCCGCCCGCTTCGACGGTCTGCCGGATCCGGTCGGCCATTCGAAGGTCCGGGTTCATGTCCAGCAGAATGGCGCCGGTATCCCGGATCAGGCCGTAGGACCAGCTGGCGATGACGCAGGCCCCGACCAGTCCAGCCAATGGGTCCATCCACACCCAACCGAACAGGCGCGCGAGCACCAGGCCGATGATCACTAGCACCGACACGGCCGCGTCGGCCGCCACATGGATGACGGCGGCCCGCATGTTGTTGTCGCGATCGTGACCCGCATGACCGTGATCGTGTTCTTCGAACACCACCTCGTGGTCTCCCTCCCCGGCGATCCGCACGTGCGCGGTGAAGGCATGAGGTTCGGGAATCTCCTCAACGGATTCAAGGTAGCCGCCGCGATCGGTGAGGGCGAAGGCTTGGCGAGCGCCATCTGGGCGCACCGTCTCAAGCGTGACCGAGCCAGGCTTCAAAGCCGCATCGCCCTCGCGACGCAGTTGGAACCGCGGGGGAACCCCGTCCTCGAAGACACTGAGCGTCAGCTCGCCGCCCGGCGTGGCGATGTGGTGCGCTTCCTCGCCGTGGTCCTGCGCCTCATGACCATGGCCATGATGATGGTGGTGGCCACCGCGACTGAGCAGCCAGGCGCTGGCGAGGTTCACGCCCAGACCTACCGTGGCGATCGGGATCGCCTCAGCGAAGTGGATCGCGACCGGATGCATGAAGCGGATCAGCGCCTCGTAGCCGATCAAGAGCGAGATCATCGCCAGCACGATCGCGCTGGTGAAGCCGGCCAGGTCGCCAAGCTTGCCGGTCCCGAAGCTGAACCGGGGGTCTTCGGCATGCCTACGGGAAAAGGTGTAGGCGAGCGCCGCAAGTAGGAGCGCGCCCGCATGGGTCGACATGTGCAGGCCATCGGCGACGAGAGCGATCGAGCCGAACACCAAGCCACCAACGATCTCGCCGACCATCATGAGCCCGCAGAGCCAGATCACCGCCCAGGTCCGGCGCTCACTAGCGTCGTGCGCCACGCCCAGGAAGACATGGCTGTGGCCGAGGGCGGCGGTTTGGGGAGAGGACATGGTTTGAGCGCCTTACTTCAGGTAAGTGCGGATGACAGCCATCAGCTCTTCGGCCGCCGCTGTGTTGAGCGCACCGGGATGCTGTTCGGCGTCCACCAAATGGGTCTGGATGTGGTCGTCGATGACCTCGGCGGTCAGGCCTGCGATCGCGCCTCGCACGCCGGCGATCTGGTGCATGATCGTTTCGCAGCCGGCCTCGGATTCCAGCGCGCGCTCAATGGCTTCGACCTGTCCACGGATTCGTCGGACCCGGCCGAGCAGCCGTTGCTTTTCCTTAATCGTGTGCATGCCCCGAGCATAGGGGGACCCCCTATATTGGTCAAGGCAGCGGCGGACATGCTGGTGGTGAGCCACAAGTCACCGGGTTGCCGGAATGCGTGCGCAGCGTCATGCTTGACGCAATGCTGAAGCTCCTCCGAGCATCCAATCTGCTAGGTCTGCTGGCGGCGATCATGCTTGTGATCGGCGGCGGGACGCCGGCGCTTGCATTGGAAGATGCCTGCAATCCCTGCCCGCCAGATTGCCCGATGATGGCGCAGATGGCCAAGGCGGCCGTCGACCACCACGACCAAACGCCCGGCAAGAGCGGTCAGGCCGAGTCTTCCTGTAAGTCGACGGTGGCTTGCCAGAGTGCGTTCGCGGTGCCGCTGCTTCCGCAGACCGCAGCCGAAGCGGTGATGCTCGGTGAAACCACCGCGCACGATCTGGTCGGCGCGCTGACAGCATCCTCGCGTCCCCCCGACACGACACTGAGACCTCCCATACAGATCTGATTCCCGTGTGACTCGGCGGCTCCAACCGCCGGCCCTTGGCGCATGTGCGCCGTCAACAGGACTTCAGAGCATGTCTCCCTATCGATGGCTGGCGACCCTTGTGGTCGCCGCGACCCTGGCGAGCCCGGTTCACGCCGGCCCGCTGACCTTCGTCCAGGCGCTGGAGCGCGCCGCTGCTGACGCGCCGAGCCTTCAGGCCGCCGCGCTCCAAACGGAAGCCGCTCGGGCCTCAGCACGCGCCGCCGGGGCCTTGCCCGATCCCAAACTGAATGTCGGCGTGGAGGGCTTTCCGATCTCTGGCCCCAACGCCGGCCATCCATCGCGCGACGACTTCTCCGACGTGAAGATCGGGATCATGCAGGACGTCCCGAACAAGGGACGTCGACAGGCGGCGGTCGCCGGCGCCAACGCGGCCATATCGCAGGCCGAGGCCGTGCGCCGCGTAGAGCTGCGGAAGGTCAGGGTTGCGACGGCGCTGGCCTGGATAGACCTCGCCTACGCCGAACGCCGCCTCACAGCCGTCGATCAGGTCCTCGCCAGCCTGCGCCCGCTGTGGGAGGCGCAGCCGTCCGCGGTCGCCTCAGGCCGCCAACGGCCCGGACAGGCGCTATTGCCGATCCAGATGCGGGCGCAGTTGGGGGATCAGCGCAGCGAACAGGTCGCTAATTTGGCGCGAGCGCGGGCCGAGCTGACGCGATGGACGGGGGAGACGGCGCCTGCCGCGGTGGGGGCGCCACCGGAGTTCAACATCGATTCCGGCGAGCTCCGCACAGCGCTCGAGGCTAACCCCACGCTGCTGGCCTATCGCTCGGCCGCCTCCCGCGCCGACGCCGAGGTCAACGCCGCCCGCGCCGCCGAGCGCCCGGATTGGGGATGGGAAGTCGCCTATCAGCGGCGCGATCCAAGGTTCGGAGACATGCTGTCGGCGGGGGTCACGGTGAGCCTGCCGCTGTTCGCCAGCACACGGCAGGAACCCCTGTTGGCGGCGCGGCGAGCCGACGCGTCACGCGTTCACGCCGACCGGGAAGACGCCCGCCGACGCCTTGCGGCTCAGCTAGATGCAGATCTCGCCGACCACGACATGCACCACGAGCAATGGATGCGGACGACAGGTATTGTGGTCCCAGCAGCCAAGCACCGCGCCGATCTCGAAACCGCGAGCTACGCCGCCGGCACGGCGACCCTGGCCGATGTGCTCGACGCCATGACAACGCTCGCTGACGCCAAGCTCACCGCCCTCGAACGCGAGGCGCTGGTCGTCCGCGACGGTGCGCGCATCGTCCTCACCTATGGGAGCGACCAATGACCCCCCGCCTGACCCTTCTCGCGGCGGCCGGCGTCGGCCTGGTCGCGGTCCTCGGCTTCGGCGTCGGGCGGCTGTCTACGACGCCGCCAAGGCCGACGACGCCCGCCCCGCAAAGCGCGCGCCACATTCTCTATTGGTACGACCCGATGATCCCGATGGAGCGCCACGCCGGCCCGGGCAAGTCGTCGATGAACATGACGCTCATCCCCAAGTACGCGGATGAAACGCCCGGCGCGGCGGGCGTCCAGATCGATCCGGCCAGGACGCAAAACCTTGGCGTCCGGCTCGCGACCGTCCAGCGTGGCGCCCTCCCGAGCGGCGTCAGCGCGACCGGCGTCATCGCCTTCAACGAACGCGATGTGGCGGTGGTGCAGGCCAAGGCCGCGGGCTTCGTGCAGCGGGTCTACTCCCGCGCGCCCGGAGACAATCTGGCGGCAGGCGCACCTCTGGCCGACCTTCTGGTTCCTGAATGGGGCGGCGCGCAGGGCGAATATCTGGCCGTGAAGCGGACAGGCGATCCCGCGCTGATCCAGGCTTCGCGCCAACGGCTGGCTCTCCTCGGCATGCCGCCGTCACTGATCGAGGGGGTGGAGATGACCGGCCACGTCCGCAACATCGTCACCATCTTCACGCCGACCGGCGGCGTGATCAAGACGCTGGGCGTCCGCATTGGCATGTCGGTCATGGCCGGGCAGACGCTGGCCGAGGTCAATGGCCTGTCGCGGGTCTGGCTGAACGCCTCGATACCCGAGGCCATGGCAGGCCAAATCCGGCCTGGCGAAAGCGTCGCGGTGACCTTGGCCGCCTATCCGGGCGAGACCTTCAACGGGCGGGTGACCGCGATCCTGCCGCAGACGGACGCCGCCAGCCACACGCTGACCGCGCGCATCGACCTTCCCAATCCGGGCGGGCGGCTGAAACCCGGCATGTTCGCCTCGGCGCAGTTCGGCGGCGTATCCCAGGCGGCGTTGCTCGTGCCTTCCGAGGCGGTCATCCGCACCGGCAGGCGGAGCCTGGTTATGATCGCGCAACCCGGCGGTCGTTACGCACCAGCCGAGGTGAAGATCGGACGCGAGGGGTCTGGCAAGACCGAAGTCCTGGCCGGGCTTTCCGAGGGCGAGAAGGTCGTGGCCTCCGGCCAGTTCCTGATCGAGAGCGAAGCCAGTCTTTCCGGCATTCAGGCGAGGCCACTCGCGAGCCGGTCGGCGACCGCGCCTACCAAGACCCCCGCCCTCTACGAGAGCGTTGGCCGGGTGGAGCAGATCAGTCCGGCCTCCGTCACCTTGTCGCACCAGCCGGTGCCGGCCATCGGCTGGCCCGCCATGACGATGACCTTCAAGCTCACCGATCCGGCCCTGGCCCGAGGGGTCAAAGTAGGCGATCGCGTGGCCTTCGGCTTTGACCAGCCGGCGGTGGGGCCGACCGTGCGCTGGTTGACCAAGGCGACCGCGCCATGATTGCCGCAAGCAATTCGAGCGCCGCCAGCAGGACCAACACGCGGGCGCGGACGGCGGCTCGAATGACGGCGGCG
>JANXXA010000413.1 GCA_025350885.1 Phenylobacterium sp. | reverse complement strand
CCAGCTTGAGGGCCTGCTGGCCTTGACGGCGCAAAGCCCAGGCGCGGCGGCCAAGGTAAGGGCGATCCTGGACCTGCTGGGCGCGGAGTCCCTGGATCGACCGGTCGGAGGACCGTTCGAGGGCCTGTCGTTCATCAACGCCGACGGTGTGCCGTTCCAATGGGTCATTCGCGTCGGGCCGGACGGCGCGGACTGGGGCTTCCTCGCCGAGACCGGACGGCCGTTCACCCCGGCGCCGGAACGCCTGCGGCTGACCCTTGATCGGGTCGCCGCGGCGTCCCGCGTCACCGGCGACGCGCCGCCGCCGCTGGATCGGATCGCCCAGTTGATCTGCCCGACGCCGGGCGAGCCCTGGCCCGATCACTGGCGCAGCGCCGCCTGGACCGGAGTCGCCGTCGGCGGAGATGCTTTGCGATTGAAGCCCTATTTCAACCTCAACCGTGGCGACGCGCGGGAGCGTTGGTTGAGACTGGGGCGGCTGCTGAAGGCGTTCGGTCGCGAGCGGGCGCTGGCGCGGGTC
Source organism: Phenylobacterium sp. (assembly GCA_025350885.1). Lineage (GTDB taxonomy): Bacteria > Pseudomonadota > Alphaproteobacteria > Caulobacterales > Caulobacteraceae > Phenylobacterium. The sequence goes on along the minus strand of JANXXA010000413.1, from coordinate 3,934 downwards.
TGCCGGCTTTCCGGACCCTGCTCACCGGGCTTCTGGCCGGTGGGGCTGGCGGTGGATCTGACGGCGCCGGGCGGGGTCGGGCGGATCAAGGCCTATTTCCGCTCCGAGGCGGTCGGACCGGCCGGGCTCGTTCCCTGGTACGACGCGTGCGGACCCTGCGGATCGGCCGAGGCGGTGCGCGCCATGCTCGATCTGCTGGGCCAGACCGGCGCGGATCGCTATCCTGCCGGCGCCTTCGTGGTCAGCCTGGAGATTCACGCCGACGAGCGGTTGTCGCTGAAGACCGACCTGGGGGTGACCAAGTGGCTGTCGAGCGACGCGCAGGTGGTGGAAGCCGCCGAGGCCCTGGCTGGACGGCTCGGCCTTGCGACCGGCGCGCTCACCCGCTCCCTGGGCGCGATCGGGATCGATCAGCCGGATGCGGCGGTCTGCGCCGTCACCCGCTTCGTCGGCCTGGGCTGCGAGCCGGACGGGCAGGCGCATCTGAACGTCTACGTCTCGCCGCCACGGGCGACCCAGCCGGCGCGCCCGCGCAGCCGCGCGCGCTCCAGCCCGACGATCCACGGCGCCGTCGAGCGCGGGGTCGCCGCCCTGCTGGCGGCCCGGTCGGACGGCCATTGGACCGACTTTTGCCTGCCCGTTGGGGTCTCCGACCACTGGGTCACCGCCTATCTGCTGGCGCGACTGGCCGACGTCGAGCAGGCGCGGCCGATGGGTCTGGCGCGCCATCCGGCCATCTGCCAGGCGCTCGACTGGCTTGAGGCGGCGCGAGGCCAGGCCGGCTGGAGCTATAACGGCGTGACCCCTGACGATGCCGACTCCACCGCCTGGGCGCTTCTGGCGCTGCGCGGATGGGATCGATCGCCACCGGCCGCGGCGGTTGGGTTTTTGCAGGGCTGCCTGCGGGAGGGTCAGGCCATGACCTACCCCGCCGACGCCACGCCCCGGACGTTCTGGAGCGCGCCGGCGCCGGACGTCACCGCGGTGGCCCTGCGCGCGCTAAGCGCCTGCGGGATCGCGCTCCCCGCCGAACTGTCGCTGCCCGATCCCAGCCCGGAGCTACCCCAGGCGTTCTGGTGGGTCACGCCGCTCTATGTGCTGGCGGCGCGAACAGAGGGGGCCGCCCGGGTTGCTCCGGCGCCTGCCCTGGACGCCCGGCTGGCCGGCTTCCGTACACAGGGCGCGTTTGAGCGGGCCCTGCTGTTGCGGCTGCTCGGTCCTTGTGGCGCGCCGGCGCGCACCTGTTCGCGGGCCCTGGTCGCCGAGCAGGCCAGGTCCGGCCTGTGGGCGCCCTCGGCGCGACTGCGGCTGGTGATGAGCCCCGCCGCTGAGCCCTGGCGGGAGATCGCCTCCGGCGCGGTGTTTCTTGACGAGCGCGGTCTGTTCACCACCGCCACCGTGATCGCCGCGCTGGCGGCCAGGGCTCCCACCGACCGCTGAGCGCGGGGTGACAAGGCCGGCCGCCACGTGCAGGTTGCCCCGATAGATCCTCGATAGACCTTACGGAGCCCTTCCATGTCCGCACGCGTTCTGACCGGCGTCCTGGCCGCCGCCCTGCTGCTGGCCGGCGGATCCGCCAACGCCGCCAAGGCCAGGCCCAGCCCGGCGGGCCTGAAGCTTTATGCGATGGATTGCGGGACCTACGACATTCCCAACGCCGACGCCTTCGCCGACGACGGCGCCTACAAGGGGGTGGCCAAGAGCCTGGTGATCCCCTGCTACCTGATCCGCCATCCCAAGGGCGACCTCGTGTGGGACACCGGCGTCCCGCAGACCCTGGCCGACCTGCCCGGCGGGAAGGGCCCGGGCGGGCTCACCGTGGCGCACAAGCTCACCGACCAGCTGAAGCAGCTGGGGCTGGCGCCCGACGACATCACCTACCTCTCGGTCTCGCACAGCCACTTCGATCACATCGGCAATGGCGGCCTGTTCGCCCATTCCACCTGGATCGTCGACGCCGACGAGCGCGCCTTCGCCTTCCGTCCTGCACAGCGGGCCAACAAGATCGAGTTCGGGGCCTACTCCGCCCTGGAAAACGCCAAGACCATGCTGATCGAGGGCGACGCCAGCCATGACGTGTTCGGCGACGGCTCGGTGACGATCATCCAGGCGCCCGGCCACACGCCAGGCCACACCGTGCTGCTGGTCCGCCTGCCCAAGGCCGGGCCGGTCCTGCTCACCGGCGACCTTTGGCACATCGCCGAAAGCCGCGCGGCGCGCCGCGTGCCGCGCTTCAACACCGACCGCGTCCAGACGCTGAAAAGCATGGACCTGGTTGAGAAGATCGCCGCCGAAACCCACGCCCGCGTGGTCCGCGAGCACGTGCCGGAGGATTTCACCTCGCTGCCGAAGTTCCCCGCCGCGCTGAACTGATCCAGCCGAGCGGCGCCGTCACAGGTCGGCCGCGCGGACCGCGCGATAGGCGTCAAGCGCGCGATGTCGCGCTTCGGCATGGTCGATGATCGGGGCCGGATAATCGCGCCCCAGGACCACCCCGGCCTTGCTCAGCTGATCGGGTGTCGCGGTCCACGGGGCGTGGATCAGCGCATCGGGCAGGGCCGCCAGTTCCGGCGCCCAGCGCCGCACGTAGGCGCCCGTAGGGTCGAACGTCTGGCCCTGCGAGACCGGATTGAACACCCTGAAATAGGGTGCGGCGTCGGCCCCGGACCCTGCCACCCACTGCCAGCTCGCCGCATTGTTCGCCAGGTCGGCATCCACCAGGGTGTCCCAGAACCACGCCGCGCCCTCGCGCCAGTCGATCAGCAGATCCTTGATCAGGAACGAGGCGGTGATCATGCGCACACGATTGTGCATCCAGCCGGTGGCCCACAGTTCGCGCAGCCCCGCATCGACGATGGGATAGCCGGTGCGGCCGCGCCGCCACGCCTCCAAAGCCCGTGGATCGTCGCGCCAGGCAACGCGGTCGTATTCGGGCCTCAGCGCCGCTGTCGGCAGGGTGGGGACGTGAAACAGCAGGTGAGCACTGAACTCCCGCCAGGCGAGCTCCGACAGAAAGGTCTCGACGCCGCTCGGGAAGGGATCGCCGACCGCCGCCTGGGCGGCCGTGGTGGCCGCGCGCCATACCTGCCAGGGCCCGATTTCGCCGAAGTGCAGATGTGGCGACAGCCGCGAGGTGCCAGCTCGGGCCGGCAAATTCCGTTGCCCCGCATAGTCGAACACCGCGGCGTCGAGAAAGACCTCCAGCCGCCGCGCCGCGCCAGCCTCTCCCGGTGTCCACTCCGCCGCCAGCCCAGAGGCCCAGTCCGGCCGGGTGGGGCGCAGCCGCCAATCCTCCAGGCATTCGCTTCGGACCGTCGGGGTCGCACCCACCCGGTCCGCCACGGGTTGACCCTGTGGCGTCTGGACCGTGGCCCGCAACGCCCGCCAGAACGGGGTAAATACCTTATAGGGCTCGCCCTGCTTGTTGAGCAGCGATCCGGGCTCGCACAAGAGCGTGGCGTTGAACGATTGAGCGGCGACGCCGGCGGTTTTCAAGGCCGCTTTAATCCGACTGTCGCGCCGCATCGCCCAGGGCTCATAGACACGGTTCCAAACCACGGAGCGGGCCCCGGTCTCCTGGACCAGCGCCGCGATCGTCGCCTCGGCCGGCCCGGTGCGATAGACCAGACCGCCGCCGCCGCGCCGCCTAAGGTCCGCATCGAGCGCCTGCAACGACCCGTGCAGCCACCAGCGCGAAGCTGCTCCAGGCTGCCATTCGCCGGCGTCGCCGGCGTCGCGGACGAACACCGGCACGATGGTCTCGCCGGTGGAAAGGGCATGGGCAAGCGCCGGATTGTCGCCGAGCCGCAGGTCCCGGCGGAACCAGACCAGCACCGTCATCGCGGCGCTTGCCCATGCCCTTTCCACCGGCGAGACCATCGTGCCGGTGTTCGTCCGCGACGCCGGCGACGCCGGCGAATGGCAGCCTGGAGCA
>JANXXA010000412.1 GCA_025350885.1 Phenylobacterium sp. | reverse complement strand
CCCCTCCCTGCGGGTTGCTGAAGCTCGGGAAAATATCGCGCCGATCTGATGCGTCAAGCCAGGCGCCGAACCGCAGTTCGGCTTTCCGCTGAAGGTGACCTGGACGCCACAGTCCGCTGGCGCGCCCGCGACCCTGCTCCTAAAGGATGGCTCAGATGACCGCCGCCGTCCCGCTTCCTGACGCCCCCCTTCCCGACGCTGCGCCGACCAATTGGGTCGACCGGTTCGCGCCGGCGGCCTTGCGGCCCTGGCTGAAGCTCGGCCGGTTTGATCGGCCGACGGGCATATGGCTGCTGATGCTGCCCGGCTGGCAGGGGATCGCGCTGGCTGACGCCATGGAGCATCGGCTGCCGCAACCCGGCCTTCTGTTCGACGTGTTCGTCGGCGCGGCGCTGATGCGGGCGGCGGGCTGCGCCTACAACGACATCATCGACCGCGACATCGACGCCAGGGTGGCCCGCACGGCGATGCGGCCGATCCCCGCCGGCCAGATCAGCGTGCGCCAAGCCTGGGGCTTCGTCATCGCCTGCTGCCTCGCCTCGCTGGCGATCCTGCTGACTCTGCCGCCGACCGCCGTGGCCCTGGGGGCGGCGTCCCTGGCCCTGGTCGCGGCCTATCCGTTCATGAAGCGGATCACCTGGTGGCCGCAGGCCTGGCTCGGCCTGACCTTTAACTGGGGCGCGCTACTGGGGTTTTCGGCCGCCACCGGCGTCGGACCAGGGCTGTGGCGCGCCGTTGCACCTGGCGTGATCGGCTCCGGCGACTGGCGGTTCCTGGGACAGGCGCTGGCGGACAGTTCGCTGCAGTGGCCGGCGCTGCTGCTCTATGCCTCGGGCCTGTTCTGGACGCTCGGCTACGACACCATCTACGCCATCCAGGACTTGGAGGACGACGCCCTGGCCGGCGTCAAGTCCTCCGCCCGCCGGCTGGGCGCACACGCGCCGCTGGCGATCCTCGGCTTCTACCTGGCGAGCCTTGCCCTGCTGCTGGCGACCGGCGCGGCGGCGGCGCTTGGCCCGGCCTTCTACGTCCTGCTGATCGCCTATGGCATCCAGCTCTGCTCGCAGGCGCGCCGCGTCCGCACCGACGACGGGGCGCGCGCGCTCAGGCTCTTCAAGTCCAACAGCTGGGCCGGGCTGATCCTGTTCGCCGCCATCGTCGCGGGAACCCGACTGATCCGTTAGGCCGCGGCCATCGGTCTGTGAAAACGCCGCGGAAGGCGTTACAATCGTCGCATGGCCGTCGCCGCGCGCATCGATCCGAAAGCCTATTTCGCGCCGCACGAATGGGCGCCCCTGTCGCGGCGCTCGCGGTGGAAGGGGCTGGCGCTGCTGGCCCATGCCTGGATCGTCGTCGGCCTGGCGATGGCCATGGCGGTAATCTGGCCGCTGACCCTCCCTCTGGCCATCGCCATCATCGGCGCGCGTCAGCTGGGGATCGCCGTCCTGATGCATGACGCAGCCCACGCCGCCCTGCACCCGAACCTCAGGGTCAACGACTGGGTCGGCAACCACCTGACCACCGGCGGCCTTCTCGGCTACCGGACCTATCACCTGGCGCACCACAAATACGCCCAGCAGGCCGAGGACCCGGACCTTGTGTTGTCGGCCCCGTTCCCGATCACCCGCCATTCCCTGTGGCGCAAGATCGCCCGCGATCTGACCGGGCGGACCTATTACAAGCTGCGCTGGTCGGGACTGGTGAAGCGGATCGCCCACCGCGGACCTGGCGAGCCCCTGGCGCCGATCCTGGGCGAGGCGATCATCGCGCGCCGGCGCTTCCTGATCGGCATGGTGGTGACGGTCGCGGTCACCGCGCCGTTCGGCCTGTGGTGGGTGTGGCCGGTTCTATGGCTGGTCCCGCAGGCCACATGGCTGCCGATGGTCACCCGCCTGCGCAACATCGCCGAGCACGCCTGCGTCGCCAAGGACGAGCCCGACCCGCTGCGCCACGCCCGCACGACAATGGCCAACTGGGTCGAGCGCGCGTTCATCGCGCCCTACTATGTGAACTACCACTGCGAGCATCACATGTTCATGCATGTGCCCTGCTACAACCTGCCCCGCGCCCACCGCCTGTTGGTCAAGAAACGGGTGATGGGTGAGATGCTGACGGCGCCGGGCTACGTCAGCATGCTCAAGGTGGCGACCTCGAAGGCAGCTTAGGCCGCGGCCAGAACCGCCTGCCGACGGCTGCGGCGCAGCACCGCGCCGAGACCGCCGAAGCCCGTCAGCATCAGCGCCCAGCTGGCTGGCTCCGGCACGCCGCCGGATGCCTGCGTAACGACGATGTCGCGCAGACCCCAGCCTTCGTCGCCGGTGCCCTGGAACCCGGCATGGCCAGGACCCGGCAGAGCCGTATAGTTGAACGTCAGGCTGTTGAGGCCCGCGAGCAGGTTCAGCGGCGTGGAGATCAGCACCTTGCCGCCGGCCCAGGTGACGGTCATGCCATTGCCCGAGATGTTGTTCACGCTGGCGCCGCCGGGCGCGAAGAAGACGACATCGCCGCCGCCGCCGCCCAGGTTGAACGTCGCCGACAGGATCGGCGTGCTGTTCAGGCTGAGGGTGAAATCGTCCTCATAGTAGTTCTGACCGTCGAGGCTGGCGTAGCCGTCAAGGGTGAAGGCGACCTGCGCCGCGCCGGCCGCGCCCGAGAACGACTTGGTGATCGAAACGTCGGTGGGCAGTTCCCCGGTCGGGCCGGCGAAGCTGTAAAGTACGCCGGCCTGCGCGACGCTGGCCGCGGCGAGGGTGGCGATGGCGGCGACCGTGGCCGCAAGGGTCATTCGAAGGCGCATGTTGCGTTCCATGTTTCATTCCGGGCCACGGCGGGCCCCCATGCTTGGGGAGATTGCAAAGCCGGCGCCGGCCTTGACAGGTCTTTCTACATCTGTAATTTTCCACTTGACTACGGATGTAGTTTGAAGGGAACCCCGATGTCGAAACCCTGCCTGCGCGCACCCCTGGCGTTCGCCCTGACCCTCGTCGCCTGCCCGGCCCTGGCCGATGTGGCCGCCGCCGACCCGCCGCTCACCATTGTGCCGACCGCCGAGCGTCTGACACTCATGGGCGTCTTCGCCCATGCGCATCCGGTTGTGCAGCTGGTCTTCGCCGGCCTGCTGATCGCCACGGTCGCAGCGGTGATCATCTGGCTCCTGCAACTGGCGCGCCTGGGCCAGCGACGGGCCGACGGTCTGGGCGGGGCGGTGGCCTTCCTCTCGGCGCTGTCGGCAGCCGGCCCGCTGATCGGTCTGTTCGGAGCCGCCTACGGCCTGCTGGACAGCTTCATCGGCGTGGCCAACGTCCGCCCGGTTCCATCGCTCAGCATCCTGGCGCCCGGCTACGCCGAAGCCGCGCTCAGCATCTGCCTGGGCCTGCTGGCCGCCGCCGTAGAGCCGGGCTTTCAGGTGCCGGTGGGCGACAGCCGCCACGGCGGCG
>JANXXA010000387.1 GCA_025350885.1 Phenylobacterium sp. | reverse complement strand
CCCGGCCGGCACACGCCTATATGGGCCTGTCGCCGGGCCTGGATTTCGAAACCAAGCTGTTCTTCAAGCCGGGTGCGGCGGGTCTGCTGGAGCGCGAGCTGTCCAACCCGCGCTATCGGCCGGACTTCATCCACATCGGCGGCAACACCGACCCCTATCAGCCGCAGGAGCGGACCCTGCGCGTCACCCGCCAGATCCTGGAGGTGATGGACCGGTTCAACCACCCCTTCTCGATCATCACCAAGTCGGCGCTGATCCTGCGCGACCTGGACATCCTGGCGCCGATGGCGGCGCGCAGCCTGGTCCGGGTGGCGGTGTCGATCACCACGCTGGACCGCAAGCTCGCCCGGTCGATGGAACCGCGCGCCGCCACGCCGGAGAAGCGGCTGGCCGCCGTGCGGGGGCTCAGCGACGCCGGCGTCCCGGTGTGCGTGATGTTCGCGCCCTCGATCCCCGGCCTCAACGACCACGAGATGGAGGCGGTGCTGGAGCGCGCCGCGGCGGCCGGGGCGCGCGGCGCGGGCTATGTCGCCCTGCGCCTGCCACTGGAGATCGCCGAACTGTTCAAGGAATGGCTGGCGAGCGACCACCCCGACCGCGCCTCGCGGGTGATGTCGCTGGTGCGCCAGATGCGCGGCGGCAAGGAAAACGACAGCCAATGGGGCAAGCGCATGCGCGGCGAAGGTCCGCTGGCCGCCCTGATGTCGCGACGTTTCGCCGTCGCCAAGAGACGCTACGGCCTCGCCACGCCGCTCGGTCCCCTCGACCTCAGCCAGTTCCGCGTCCCCGCCAGAACCGGCGACCAGATCGACCTGTTCGGGTGATGGGGCAGGCGGGCGCATGTCTAACCTCACCCGCTTGCGGGGGAGGGGGACCACGAAGTGGTGGATGGGGCGCTGCCGCCGCATGAGAGTCACCAGCAACACAATCAAGCGCGCGCGCCAGCTTCGCCGGCGCATGTCGCTGCCCGAAGTCATGCTGTGGCAGGCGCTGCGCGGGCGGGAGGACGGAAAACCTTTCGCCGCCAGCATCCCATCGGCCCTTACGTCCTGGATTTCTTCTGCGCCAAGGCCGGACTTTGCGTTGAGGTCGATGGCGGACCGCACAGCTTTGGCGAACGGCCGGAGGCCTACGCCCGCCGGGACAGATTTCTGCGCTCGTCGGGCATCACCGTCGTCCGCTGCGCCGCCTCGGAGGTGATCAGCGATACACATAGCATCGCCATGGGCTTGCTGCGGGTGGCGCGTGATCTTAGCGCCCCCTCCACCGCCCCCGGGTCGCTCGCGACCCGAGCCCCCATCGCTTCGCGATCCACCCCCAGCGGGGGTGGATTGCGGTCCCCCTCCCCCGCGAAGAGCGGGTGAGGTTATTTCGATCAGCGGCTGAACACGCCGACCAGTTCGATGTGTGGCGACCAGAGGAACTGGTCCACCGGCAGGACGCGGTCCAGGGTGAAGCCTGAGTCGATCAGGGTGCGGGCGTCGCGGGCGAAGGTGGCCGGGTTGCAGGAGACGCCGATGACCCGGGCCACGGCGGAGCGGGCCAGTTCGGCGGTCTGTTCGGCGGCGCCGGCGCGGGGCGGGTCGAACACCACCACGTCGGTCTTCTTCAGCTCCTCGGCCAGCACCGGGCGGCGCGTCAGGTCGCGGGCTTCGGCGGTGACGCCCTTCAGCCCGGGCGCCCCGGCCAGCGCGCCGGTCAGGGCGCGGATCGCCTCGGGGTCGAAGTCGGCGGCGTGGACCTGGGCGATCTCGGCGAGCGCGAAGGTGAAGGTCCCGACGCCGCAGAACAGGTCGGCGATGCGGTTCGCGCCGGACGCGGCGTCGGCGATGAAGGCGGTCATCGCCGCCTGCGCCTGGGGCGTGGCCTGCAGGAAGGCGCCGGCGGGCAGGTTCACGCTTGCCTGGCCCAGCGTGACGCGCGGCTGACGGGCCATGTAGGCGGCCTCCCCGTCCAGCGTCACCCGGGCGAATCCGGCCGCCGCCGCGCGGTCGGCGACCTGCACGCGGGCGTCGGCGGACAGTCCACCGGACTTTCGCTCCACCCCTGATATGTCGATGTCGAGGCCGGTGGGGGTCAGCGTCACATGCAGGGTCGGCGCGGACTTCGGGTGCTCCAGCAAGGGCGCGGCCAGGCGTTTCAGCGCCGGCAGCGCGGCCTGGATCGCCGGGTCGGAGATCGGGCAGGCGACGATGTCCACCAGGTCCCAGGAGCGGCGCGCCTTGAAGCCCAGCCTGGCCGCCTCGCGGCTGCCGCGCCGGGCGTGCAGCGCCACGCGCCGCCGGGTCCCGGGGTCGGCGGCGAAGGGCGCGAGGATCTCGGTCTCGATCTGCTGGCGGGCCAGGGTGGCGGCCAGCCGCTCGACCTTCCAGGCCAGGTACGGCGCGTGCGCCCAGTGCTGTAGCGCACACCCGCCGCAGACGCCGAAATGCGGACAGGGCGGGGTCACCCGATCGGCGCTGGCGCTCAGCACCCGCACCAGCTCGCGACGTTCGCCGCCGCCGGACGCCAGCACCTGCTCGCCGGGCAGGGTGAAGGGCACGAAGACGGGACCCGGAGCAACGCCGTCGCCTTCGCCGCCCACCGCATTGATGGTCAGCTCGGCCGCCGGGCCGCCGGGACGGGCCGGCCGTGGCCCAGGGCGGGGTCGTCTTGCGCTCGGCCTCATGGCTGGAAACGTCCTCGCGCGCAGTGAAAGGCAGGATGAACGAAGATGAACGGTGCGCTCAACGCGCGTTCAGCTTGGTCCGGCCATAGTGACCCTCGAAGCCGCCGAAAGGCCGCTCACGACTTCGAAGAGGGACACCCATGACCAAGTCTTCAGTCTTCGCCAAGAGCGCCGTCGCCCTGATCGCCGGCGCCGTGGCCCTCGGCGGCGCGGCGAGCGCCTCGGCGCAGCCCTACGACGGCGGATATTACGGCTCCGGCGGCTATGACAGCTGCCGGGGCGAGACCGGCAATCGCGGCATCGTCGGCGCCCTGATCGGCGGGGCGGGCGGGGCCACTGTCGGGTCGCAGTTCGCCGCCAGCGGCCACCGCCGCGACGGGTCGCTGCTGGGCGGCATCCTGGGCGCCGTCGCCGGCGCCGCGGTCGGCAAGAACACCTCCGGCTGCAACAACGGCTCCAGCTATTACCGCCAGCCGCGCGGCAGCGGTTACGGCGCCGGCTACGGATCCTACGGCCAGGGCGGCTATGGCGATCAGCCCTATGGCTACAGCAGCGGCTACGCCAGCCGGGGCTACCCCAGCCGCGGCTATGACGACCGCGGCTATGGCGACCGAGCCGGCCGCTATGCCAGCCGCTACGACGACGACTGGGCCTATGGCGGTCGCGGCGAGCGGTATCGAGTGGTCCAGGGACGCTCCAGCGCCGACGGCTGCACCCTGGCCGAGAGCCCGATCTATCTGCCCGACGGCCGGGTGCAGAAGCGCTTCGTGCGGGTCTGCGCCGACAGCAGCGGTCGCTATCAAGTCGTCGACTGACCGCCTGATCGGCAACCTCAATGCGGCCGTCCGCCACCCCGGCGGGCGGCCGTTTGCTTTGCGGGCTGCATTCAGGGTTTGCGCGCCCAGAGCAGGTATTCGCGATTGCCGTCGCCGCCTCTGATCGGGCTGTCGGCGGTCGCCATCAGCGTCCAGCCGGTGGAGTCCAGAAAGCCGCGGACCGCCGCCAGCGCGTCGGACCGCGCGGCCTCGTCCTTCACCACACCGCCCTTGCCGACCCGACCCG
>JANXXA010000384.1 GCA_025350885.1 Phenylobacterium sp. | reverse complement strand
CCCGCACGGCTCAGTCCCACCAGCACGCGGGCGCCAAACGCCCCCCCGGCCGCTCCACCCGAGAGCGCGAGGATGTTGAAATCCGTCCGGGACCGACCCGGCTTTGGGATTGTCAGGCGGTCGGCGGCCGCGGCGAGTGAGGCCTCGGCTTCATCGACGGTCAGGCGAACATTTTCGAAGCCGGGCATGGTCGCGCGAACGCCGAGCGGCGCCGGTCGCCGCCCGCGGCGTATCCAGTTTCCAGCTTTTGGTTTGGCGCTCATTTGCCACCCTATCCCACGGCGCCCCGCAATCGATGGCGCCATTCGGGGCAGAATGGGGTCAAAGGCTTGGCGCGCGGCCCCCGAGGGGCGCACTGTCCGCCACCGCCGCCATGTTCGGCAGCCCCCCTTGTTGGAGCGAGCGCTTCGCGGCGCCGGCAAAATGCCTGACGGCTCGTCCACCACCCACCTGCTGCGGCCTAAGCTCGCGAATACGCTTGTTCTTCCGCGACTGGCGCACGGCGGCCGTGTTGCTCGCCACCTTCGGCCTGACCCTGGTCCGGGACCTCACCTCCGGCATTCTCGCCGGCTGCGTGCTCGCCGCGCTCTTCGCAATCCTCAAGCGCGGCATTCCTGAAGAGGGCGCCTAGGCTACTTGCTGATCCGCAACAGTTCGAATTCCTGAAGGCTTACCGTCTCCCGCAAAGCGGCTGCAAGGTTCGCCAAGCCTGCTCTGTGTCGCGTCTGCAGGTTCCCGCGGAATTCGAAAACCTCCCCGCCCTGGACCAGGCCGTAGCTCACGTCCCCAAGGGCGATGCCGTGGCTCTTCATCATGGCGTGCAGGCCGGGCTCGGTAGGCGCCAAGCCCGCGTGGAAGCGGAAGATGGCCGCGGCGTAGATTCGATCCGGAAGCACGCCTTCCACCCAGCGGAAGGCGATGAGGGTAATCAGGATCGCTACGGTGACGACGGCGCCCGCGGCGATCAGCCCTTGGCCGAACAGCAGGCCGATCGCCGCGGTGGCCCAGATGCAGGCGGCGGTCGTTAGGCCCTGGACGCTGACGCCTTCCTTGAAGATGACGCCGGCGCCAAGAAAACCGACACCGGTCATCACGCCTTGCGCCAACGGGAACGCGCCAGGGATCACGGTCGGTTGCAGCGACAGGGTCATGACCGCGGCGGCGGCCAAACCCACCAGCGCATGGGTCCGGAAGCCGGCCGCCCGGCCGTTGTGGCTCCGCTCCAGACCGATCAAGCTTCCGGCCGCCCAGGCCCAGCCAAGGTTCTGGGCGACATCGAGAAAGGGCACGACCATCACGTAAAGTGCGGCCATCAGACCCCTCGAGCCTTGATGCAGCGCAAGGCGGACCGATACACGACCGGGGCCGCTGCGCTGCGCCCGCCGGGCCTAAGGCACGAGGACAGCTGCGCCGACGAAGGCGCCTCGGCGAAGATCAGCGAGCGCCCTATTGGCCTGCGCAAGCGGATAGATCGTAACCTTGGGACGGACGCCGGCCTTGGCCGCGAGCGGCAGATAGTCCCGCGCGTCCTGCCGCGTGAGATTGGCAACCGACACCAACCGGCGTTCGCCCCAGAGCAGCTCGTAGGGGAAGGCCGGTATGTCGCTCATGTGAATTCCGCCGCAGACCACCGTTCCGCCCTTGCGCACCGCGCGCAAGGCCAGGGGAACGAGCGATCCGACCGGCGCAAAGATGATCGCTGCGTCCAGGCTCTCGGGCGGTGAAGCCTCGGAGGCGCCAGCCCAGACGCACCCAAGGGCCAGGGCGAGATCCTGCGCCGGCGCGTCGCCGGCCCGGGTGAAGGCATAGACGTCCTGGCCCTGCCAGACCGCCAGCTGGGCGAGCAGATGCGCTGCGGCCCCGAAACCATAGAGGCCAAGCCGCTGGACGGGCCGGCCCTCGCAGGCCTTCTTCCAGGCGCGGTAGCCGATGAGGCCGGCGCAGAGCAGCGGTGCGGCTTCGGCGTCGGCATAGGTCGCGGGAATCGGGAAGCAGAAGTCGGCGCGGGCGATCACCTGGTCGGCGTAGCCGCCGTCACGGCTCCAGCCCATGAATTCGGGAAGTTCGCAGAGGTTTTCCTCACCCTCAAGACAATAGCGGCAGAGGCCGCAGGTCTCGCCCAGCCAAGGGACGCCAAGCCGATCCCCGAGCGCAACTCCGGTGACACCGGGCCCGATCGCCTCCACCCGGCCGACAATCTCGTGGCCCGGCACGACGCACGGCCGACGCGCCGGAAGGTCGCCGTCAATCACGTGCAGGTCGGTGCGGCAGACACCGCAGGCGCAGACCCGCAGCCGCACCTCGCCCTCGCCCGGCTCCGACGCCGACCGGCGCTCCGGCCGCAGCAGCGAGCCGGGTGTGTGCAACACCATCGCGAACATGCGGTCGCTCCCAGCCGGTGACCGCCCCGGGAACAGATCCCGGGACGGCGCCTGGCAGTTACTTCTTATCGAGGGACACGTTCAGGCCGGTCGCCGCGATGTTGAGTTGCAAGCCCTTGTCCTTGGTGTGAAGACGGACCACCACGCCTTTGGCGTTGGTCAGCACAGCCGTGCCGCCGCCCGCTTTGGCGACAGACCCGCCGACAGCGGCCGCCACGTAGGCGCCGGGGAAATCGGCGAGGGAATCCAGATGGTAGACCTCGGCGACGCCGGTGATCTTTTCCGCGCCCGCGCCCAGGACGCTGACGCCCTTGGCGGTGAAGGGATAGGTGTGGCCCTTATAGGTCAGGACGCCCTTGCCCCAAGTGTAGCCGACGCCGACGGCAACCGACTCGCCGGTGAAGGTGGCGGTCGCCGACGGTTGGTCCTTTGCGACAGCGGCCGACGCGCTCAAGGCCAACGCGATCGACGCGGCCAGCATGAAAGTCTTCATTGGATATCTCCTGTTTGAAGGAGCCAGAATGATGCGTCGGCGGACGGCGTCCTTGATACAGCGCAAGGCGGCGCCCAGCTCCGCCCTTTATCTGAGACGCGGGCCACCCGTCCGATCCTGGAGGATCGGTTTCAATCTCTGATCCGGAGGATGGCAATGTCGCGTCGACAGTCACATCTCGAACGTCATCTGACGGCCCGCATCGGCTGGCTCCGCGCGGCGATCCTCGGCGCCAATGATGGGATCGTCTCGACCGCGAGCCTGATCGTCGGCGTCGCGGCAAGCGGAACGGGGAAGAGCCAGATCCTGCTGGCCGGCTTGGCGGGGTT
>JANXXA010000370.1 GCA_025350885.1 Phenylobacterium sp. | reverse complement strand
CGCGGCCGCGACGATCTCGCCCGGCCGGTCGGCTTTTCGCCTGCGAAATTTCGGCTCGCCGGGGTCGAGCATAGGCGCCTCAACTAATAACTGACCGGTCAGTTATTAGTCTTGGAGGTCGAAATCCGCAAGCCCGGACGCTTGCCTCAGAGCGACGCCTCGATCTGGACGCCCAGGACCAGGGCGTTCGGGCCGCCACCGCGCCCGCCGGGCGAGATCACGTACTGCACGTCGGGTCGCACGGTCAGGTGGTCGCTCAGGGTCACCCGGTAGTTGGCTTCCAGGGTGGTCTCGCGGCCTTGCAGCGGGCTGGCTTTACTGAACTGGCCCGAGGTGAAGCCAACGGACAGGGCGTCGGCGGGACGGCCGGGATCGATCCCCTGCCAGGTCAGGCCGACGATCAGGAACAGCGGCTGCAGGCTGCGGTCATCGCGCGGGGCGCTCTGCACCATGGCGAAGCCGGAAAGCGCGGGGGCGGGCTTGTCCGGCGCGGGCCGTTCGAGCCAGACGTACCAGCCACCGTTCCCGCGAACCGCACGCCCGTCGAACGTCTGGAACCGGGCGGTGTCGCCATAGGCTCCGGCGCCGATCTTCAGGCCCGCCGACAAGGGCGCCACAACCTCGCCGAAGGACAGCACGCCATCGCTCGGTCGGAAGCTGAAGTCGGCTCCGTGCTTGCGCAGCGTTGTCCGGTTCGGGTCGGACAGGAACGCGCCGCCGCGTAGTTCGACTGGCCCGGCCTCAATCCTGCCCCAAGCGCCCCAGGTGGACGCGGGCGTCGTCGCCCGGCCCGGATCGTTGACGGTGATCGCCCCGCCGTTCGACGAATAGGCGGAGTTGACGAACTGATTCATGCCGGCGACGCCGGGCAGGGCGTCGCCGGTCGAGACGCGGCCCAACTGGACGGTCGCCGCGTCGGTGGCGTAGGTCGCCTTCAGCTCATAGAGCCACAGGCCGTCGCCCGAGTTGAACGGTCCCTGCACCCCGGCCACATCGCCGATCGCCCGCGCCGAAAGGTTCGAGCCCGCAGTCCAGGCCCCTTGCAGGGTGACGCTCCAAGGTCCGCCCAATGGCGCCTGTACGCCGGCCGCCACAGCGTGGACGTAGGTCGCGGCCTTCGACTGTCCACCGGCGGCCAAGCCGTTGAACGCGCCGACGTAGGAGAACAGCAGCTTCGGCCCAGCGTCTTCGGCCTGCGCGGCGGTCGCGCCGATCAATAGGGCCGCTGTGGCCAGAACAACCAGGGGCAGGGTGCGGCTTGGCCTCATCGGGCCTCCGGGACACTTAACGAGGGCGGCCACGCGCCGGAACACCGGCGAAACGAATCAGGACCGAATCAGCGACCTGGCCAGATTCGATGTTTGTTCACCGCAACATATTGTATATCAACGGTGATCGACCACAAGGCTGGGGCCGGAAACGTCGCGCGAATGAGCTCTGCGCGGCGTGCTCGCCTTGACGTGGGCGTCGGCCTTCCTCTATATCGCCGGCTCTCGCGCGGGCCCGGCCCGTGGCGTCCCGTTCTCGCGAAGGTTTCTGATCCCATGTCGCGTCGTTGCGAACTCACCGGTGTCGGCCCCATGGTCGGCCACAATGTGAGCCACTCGAACATCAAGACCAAGCGCCGCTTCCTGCCCGCTCTGTCTCCTGCCACCCTGCAGTCCGACGCTCTGGGCCAGGCGTTCCGCCTGCGCATCACCAATGCGGCGCTGCGCACTCTGGACTTCCGCGGCGGCCTCGACCCCTTCCTGCTGAAGGCCAGCGACGAGACCCTCTCGCCCAAGGCCCAGAAGATCAAGCGCCAGCTCAAGGCCAAGCTTGCTGAACAGGCCGTCGCCGCCTGATCTCTGCGCCGCGCAAGCCGAACTCGGAAAAGTCGCCTACGGGCGGCTTTTTTGTTGCCGCCGCCGCCGGCCGGCGCATCATGCCCGCATGGCCTTTTCCATCGCACGCTTTGTCGAGGACTGCCGGGCCGTCCGCGCGCGACCCGACTGGGCTGACGCCGTCGCGGGCCTGCTGGCCGAGGCGGTGCGCGAGCCCGGCGCCATCGACGCCGAGGTCGCCCTGCGCGGGTCGTCGGCGCGCAAGGGTTTCGATGTCTGGCTGCAGTCCGGCGACCTTACCATCTATCAGGTGGAGGGCCGCCCCGGCCTGATCAGCCCGCCGCACGACCACGCCGGCGTCGCCGTGGTCGGGGTCTATCGCGGGTCGGAGGGCTACCAGAACTACCGCATGGCCGCCGGGCGCCTGGCCCCGGCCGGACGGGTCACGGTCGAGGCGCCGGACGTCGCCGTTCTGTCGCCGGACCTGATCCACGCCCTCGACAACAGCGACAGCCCAGGCTCGGGCAGCATCCACATCTACGACAACGCCCACTTCGACCTGGCGCAGCGCCGCCTGTGGAATCCCGACACCCTAGTTGAAGCGCCCTACAGCACCGCCCAGCAGTTCAAGTGGACCAAGGGCGCACGGCCAGCGGCGTAGACCGGATCGACATGTCTCTGAAGCCCGACGCGAGGCTCCATTCTCCCCCTACGGAGGAGGAG
>JANXXA010000367.1 GCA_025350885.1 Phenylobacterium sp. | reverse complement strand
GATCGCCGATGGCGCGGCCGACCGCGGCGTCCAGCGCCTCCTTGTCGACGCCATTCGGCGCCGTCGGCGTGCAGGCGCAGAGCGCGGCGAGGGCCAGCAGGCCGGCGGCGCGGCGCGTGGGCATGGGTCGTCCTCCTATTCGCAGTGCCTTTGCAGGAAGTCAGCCATCTGCGCCAGCACCGGAGCGCGGCCGCGGAACATTCGCGACAGCGCCAGAACCATGCGCACGTGATCGATTCCGCGATAGTGCTGCTCCTCCACCTCGACCCCCGCCTGGCGAAGGCGCGCGGCGAGCTTCACGGTGTTGCGCGGATAGACCATGGTGTCGTCGTCGCCGGTGGCCAGGAACGTCGGCGGCGCGTCCGACCGCACGAAGTTGATCGGCTGGGTGGCGGCCGGGTTCGCCGCCTCGCCAAAGGTGCGCCGGGCAACCGGATCGGTGAGCGGCAGAAAGTCATAGGGGCCCGAGAGCCCCGCCCAGGCACGGATGCTGCGCGAATCGACGCCGGCGGCGGACAGATATCTCGGGTCCAGCGCAAGCATCGCGGCGTTGTAGGCGCCGGCCGAGTGGCCGACCAGCACGATCCGCTGCGGATCGCCGCCGAACGCCTCGGCATGGTCCTGCGCCCAGCGGACCGCCCGCGCGCCGTCCTCCAGAAAGCCCGGAAAACGCACCTGCGGATAGAGGCCGTAGTCGGCAATCACGGTGAGGAACCCGCGTGAGGCCAGCGCCTGGCCGACCCAGCCATAGTCCTGGCGGCGACCCGAATCCCACGACCCGCCGTAGAAGAACACCGCCACCGCCGCCCGACCCTCGCGCCGGCGTGGCGCATAGACGTCCAGACGCTGCCGTGGCCCCCGACCGTAGGCGACGTCGCGAGCCCGGCGCGCCGCGGGATCTCTCGGGGCCAAAGTCGCAAACAGGCTCAGCGGGGCGCATGCGGACGCCAATGTCGCCGCCAGCGCCGCCAGTCCAAGACGGCGCGTCGGATTTCCCGTGTGCTGCATCGGCTCCCAGTTCGATCCGGCCCCTGGCGTCAGACGATACGAACCTCGTCGCTCGACAGACGCGCTTGACGTACAGGCTTCGGCGCTGCGCTATGCATGCGTTAACGCCGATAACCGGCGCGCCCCGCTGGCGGGCAAGGGGAACAGGCGCATGGACGGCGATCAGGCATCGAACGGCTTCATCACCGCGGGACTGGCGCAGGTGGCCCCGGCGTTGCAGGCGGCGGTGGATGCCGGCGACCTCTCCGGTGTCGTCAGCCTGATCTGGCGTAAGGGCGAGGTTGTTCAGGTCAACACCATCGGCAAACGCGATATTGCCGGCGATGTTCCGATGACGCGTGACACCCTTTTCCGCATCGCCTCGATGACCAAGCCGGTGACTTCGATCGCGGCCCTGATGCTGCTGGAGGAGGGCAAGCTCAGGCTCGAAGATCCGATCACCCGGTGGCTGCCGGAATTCGCCGGCATGCAGGTGCTGAAGGACGCCGCCGGGCCGATCGAGGATACCTATCCCGCGGCCCGCGAGATCACCGTCGAAGACCTGCTGACCCACCGCGCGGGGTTGGCCTACGCCTTCAGCTCCGTCGGCCCCATCGCCCATGCGCACGAGGATCGACTGGGACCGCCGCTCGGGACGCCGCTGACGCCGGACGGCTGGCTGAAGGCGCTGGGCAGCCTGCCCCTTTCCTATCCTCCGGGGGAACGCTTTCACTACAGCCACGCCACCGAAGTCCTGGGGTTCCTGGTCGCCCGCATCGAGGGCAAGCCCTTGGGCCAGGTGCTCAAGGACCGCATCTTCGGACCGCTCGGCATGGTCGACACCGATTTCTGGGCGCCCCCGGAACGGGCCGGCCGTCTGGCGAAGCTCTATCGGATGAACCCGGACACCGACCAGCTGGAGGATGTCTCGTTCCCGCGGGAAACGCACCAGCCGGTGTTCGAGGCTGGTGGCGGCGGCCTGATTTCCACAGCGGACGACTACCTCAAATTCGCCCGCATGCTGCTGGGCAAGGGCGAGGTCGATGGTGTGCGGCTGGTGAAGCCCGAGACCGTCGAAATGATGGCCGGCAACCGGCTGAGCGATGCACAGCGCGCGGTGCCGTTCATGGGCATGCCCTTCTGGATCAGCCAGGGGTTCGGCCTGGGCGTTTCGGTGATCATGGACGCCACCGCACACGCCTGGATGGGGGCGGGTTCCGTGGGGGCGTTCGGCTGGCCCGGCGCGTTCGGGACCTGGTGGCAGGCCGATCCGGCGCAGGACATGGTGGCGATCTATCTGATCCAGGACTCCATGCCCCTGGGTCCCGAGGCGGTGGCGAACATGGGCAGTCGCCGGGGTCTGGGAGGTCGTGCTGCCCTGCCGGTGTTCCAGAAGCTGGTGTACGGCGCGCTCGGCCAGTAGGCAGAGCCCTTCCCGCTCAGGTTGGCTCAACCTGAGTGGAGGAGAAGGGCTCCAGATAAAGACGACGACCCTGTCTTATCCCGCCTGACTTGATTCAAGTCAGGCGGGACAGGGTCTAGCGGCGCTAACGCCCGCTCACCGGGTCACGCGGAGCGACGCACATGGCCTGGCCCTGCCAAGTCCCTCCGGCGAGCGAGCCGTGCATGACCGCCTTGCGCCGCGCCCGCTCGTAGGCCGCGCTCTCCGCCGGCGCGCGGACCCCGGCGGCGCAGATCGGCACGGTCACCCGCTCGCCATCGCCGGGGCAAAGGCAGATATCCTCGCGGCTGTCGAGACGGCTGGCGGGAACCTGACAGGTGGCCGGCAGGCTGCGGCCGGCGACGTCCAGGCAGATGACCGTGCTGCGGGGCGGGTTCTTGCCTTGTGGCTGGGCCGTGACGACCCCTGCGGCGAGGCTGAGGGCGGTCGCGAGGATGAGGGTCGAAGGCGTCATGCGAAGTCTCCTTCTGTCCCACGATCCTACGCCCCTTGGGCGACGGGCCAAAGCGGCCACGAATTGCGACGATTTGCTAAGCCCGGTTCACCAAGAAAGCTGGCGATGGCTTAACCGGCGCGGGCGCAGGGTGGCTGCCATGGACCCGATTTCCACCGCCCGCTACGGCATGATGGCCGCGACCCGGAGCCTCGCCGACTCGGCGGCCCGCATGGCCAACATCAGCGGCGAAGGCGAGGTCGACTACGCCAGTGAGGCGGTCGCGCGGATCGAGGCGAAACAGGCCTTCAAGGCCAACGTCGCGGTTATCAGGGTCGCCGACCAGATGTGGGACTCACTGCTCGCCCTGCAGCGCTGAGCCGCGCGAGGTCACGCGAAGGCGATCCAGCGGCCGGCCGCTGCGCCCATCACCCAGACCAGGATGGTGACATAGCCGATGATCCTGGTCAGCGGTCCCCCAGCCTCGCCCCGGCCCGCTCGGAACAGCTGAACCAGCCCCACGCCGACGATCCAGGCCGTAAAGATCGCCGCGAAGGTCTTGTTGACCGGTGTCAGGTGCGCGTAGTCGTCAGCCTTGACGATGATGTGGGTCCAGACGAACTGGACCACGATCAGCGGGATCAGCACGCCCAGATAGGTCCACCGAGCTCGCCCCTTGACGGCGAACAGCACGATGAACCCCGCCGCGGTGATGATGTGGAACACCCCCGGGTTGATCAGCTCGGAGGTGGCGAACACCCACAGGCCAAGCAGGAAAACCGCGGCGCCCAGAATCAACCAGATCTTCTCCGCCAGTCCCACCGCGCCGTCGCCGCGGGCGACGGGCCTTGAGACGCCATAGGTCAGAATGATCCCGGCGATCAGCGCCAGCATCTTCACGATGAAGGCCGCGCTGTCGTAGAGCCGTTCGGCGTTGGCCGAGCCGATCAGGATGCCGGTGACGACGATCCCGATGACCCCAAGATTCTGCCAGAAGCGCAGGCTGCGGTAGAGTTCCGACGGCGGCTCCTGGGTCAGGCCGACGCCGATCAGGCGCAGGTTCATCAGGATCGTCGTGCCGCCGAGCGTGATCAGCGACAGGACGTGGGCCACTTCCCACCAGGCGAACTGCGGCTTGATAAAACTGCCAGGAAAGCTGTTCGCCAGACCCTCGACCCAGGGCCGCGCGTGCGGCAGGAATTGTTCGAGGTTCAGGCTCATGGGTGCGCCCCTGAAAGGGCGACGGCGCCCTTTTCGGAAACCTTGCATTCCTCCGCCCAGTTGATGAACGCCGGCTGCGGCTTGCCGCACTCGAACCAGTCGTAGGCGATCAGCCGGCCGAAGGTGATGACCACCAGCCAGGCGCTCAGCGACAGGGCCGCGGCCGTCCGCGCCCCGGCCGGCGGCAGGGCGTCGGAGTCCCAGGATCCCTGGGTCCGCTGGATCCGGCTGTGGAAGACCAGGATGTTGATCAGGGCGATCGCCAGCATGATCATCTTCACTCGAAACCATATATTATGATAATAGAACAATGGCTTGGCGAAGAATAGGCCCATGCCTGTGATGACCACGAAGATAAACCCGAAGATGGTCAGCGGCAGGATGGTGTCGCTCACCACCGACACCGGGGTACGGCGAAAGGTGACGCCAAGCAGCCGCAGATCCACGATCAGGATGGTCCCGGCGAACAGCATCAGTCCGATCAGGTGGCTGCCTTCGAGCAGACCCCAGAAGTTCAGCGAGCCGAGCAGCGCTTCGCTCCAGGACTGGGCGGTGTCGCCGGCGCCCTTGCCGAGCGCGGTCTGCAGCCAGACCAGGAATGCGCGTATCAAGGATACGTCCCCCGAAGTGTCGATGGCCTAGGCATACCCCAGGCCGGCGGCTTTTGCGTTACCCTGCGGCAACAGAACGGTGGATACGAAAAAGGGAGCCGTGGGGCTCCCTCGTCCGCCTGTCGAGGCTCTGGCCTACTTCGGCGCCTCGGTGGCGTCGGCGCCGTCCTTCGGCGCACCGGTGCCAGAGGAGCCCATGAACAGCTTGCGGCCATCCGGGAAGGTCACGTCACGGCCGTTGGCCTTGCAGATCGGGGTGCAGGCCTTGTCCTTCGACTGATATCCGCGGACCACGATCTCGGTGCCCGGCTTCAGCGAGTTCCGATCGATGCCGGCGCGCAGCAGCGTGTTGGGCGTGCCGCCCTCGACCATCCATTCGGTTTCCTTGGCGCCCTCGACCACATTGACGTGCACCCAGGCGTGCGGATTGATCCACTCGATCTTGGTCACCTTGCCACGCAGCAGCACGGGCGATTTGCCGTCGAATTCGGCAGCGAAGGCGTGGTGAGCCGAAGCCTGCTGCACGCCGAGCGTCGCGGCGGCCAGCAGGCCCGTGGCGATCATGGTGGGGAGAATGAAGCGGCGGAAATTCATGGAGCGTCTCCAGCGACGGATGCTGATGTCTTGCATCGTTCTGCGCGACCGCTTCCGGCGGAAGCCCAGGACGACAGGGCGGGTGTGAAGGTTATTTCAGCGGTTCTTTTCGCAGATGACCATACATCAGTTCCTCGACGAATTCGACGCACTTGAACTGTTGCAGGCGGGCGTCTTCGCCGACGTGCTTGTAGAGGTTCATGCTCATCTTCCAAGGGCGGGTGAAGGTGGCCGGGTCGGTGATTTCCGCCTCGTAACGCATCACGCCGGGGCCGGTGGGGGTCCAGCGTTCGACGACCTTCATATCGCCGGAGTGGAAATTGCCGGCGCGGTCGAGCCATGTGGAATCAAGCATGCCGGTGACCACGACCACGAGGGTGTCGCCGTCCCAATGGCCGACGGATTGGCCCATCCAGCTGTCGATCGGGGCGGGGCCTGGATCCTTGAACTGGATGTTGCGCACGGCGCCGGCGTATTCATAGGCGATCAGCGTGGCCGACTCCGACTGGAAGATTTGGAACGGCAGGGCCATGTAGTTGGCGCGCGGCACGCCCGGCAGGTAGCACTTGATCTCCGGATCCTTGTGGATCCAGTCGGCCCTGTTGGCGTCGCGCTGCTTCAGCGCGGCGGGGGTATAGGGAATGGTCCCGCCGTCGACGATGCCCAGACCGGCCGGGACCGATCCCACCGCGCCCAGGGCGACCACGTCCTTGGCCGGCACGGGCACCACGGGACCGGGCCGCATCTGCAGCGCCGCCGACGCCGCATGCGGCTCGATATTCCAGTTGGCGGCGTTCATCACCTGCCAGACGCCGTTCAGATCAGGGTGTTTGCCGTCGGGGCCGCGCGGCGCGCGATAGGCCATGGCGTGCGCCTTGGCCGCCGGTTTGGCCTTGGCTGGAGCCGCCGCAGCGGTCGGCGTCACGGCCGCCGCCTGGGCCTGTCCACCGATAACCGCGCCAGCCAGAGCCAGCGCAACCATAGTCCTGATCATTGTTTGCTCCCCATATCCCCGCCGCGATACCGGCAGAGTCGCCTTTCTTGAATTTCTAACGGACGTTTGGGCGAAGCGCCAGACGCCCCGGAGTTTTGACAATCGCGCGCCGGGCGACTAGCGCCCCTAAGGATGACGATGCGGCAGCTATTTCCCACCCCGGTCTACGAGAGCTCGCTTAGCACGGACCGGAGTTTCGAAAATTTCAGGTCGGAATTGGAGGCCGCCTGCCACATGCTGGGCGACGAGGACACGGCGGGTCGCGCCTGGTGCCGCGCCAACGGCTATGGCGGCTACACCTCCTATGCCTCGCTGGACGACCTTCCGACGCGGGCCAGCGTGTTCGGCGAGCTGAAGACGAAACTGGATCGGCACGCGCGCACGTTCGCCCAGGAACTGGCGTTCGATCTGGGCCGCGGACGCCTGAAGCTCGACAGTCTCTGGGTCAACATCCTGAAGCCCGGCGCGGCGCACTCGGGTCACATCCATCCCCACAGCGTGATCTCCGGCACGGTCTATGTGGCAACGCCGATCGGGGCGAGCGCCCTGAAATTGGAAGATCCGCGGCTGCCACTGATGATGGCCGCCCCACCCCGGCGCGCCGATGCGGCCGAGGCGACCCGCAACTTCGTCTATCTGACGCCGCGGCCGGGAACGGTGCTGATGTGGGAGAGCTGGCTGCGCCATGAGGTTCCGGCCAACCGGGCCAGGACAGACCGGATTTCGATCAGCTTCAACTACGGCTGGCGCTGAGCGCCCGACTTGTATTTCTCGCCGAAGAAGTCGCCTGGGCGCCAGGCGGGGCGCTTGGGCATGTCGCTCAGTTCGCGGGTCAGCTCGTAGTTGAGGCGGGCGAACTTGGCCCCGGCGAGATAGTCGATGGGCTGCGAGAGGTCGTCGCAGGGCCGATGGTAGCAGTGCGCCAGGAAGCTGCGGTACTGAGCCTCACCGCCATTGGCGAAGCCGGTCATCAGAAACACCGCCGGGATCCCTACCTCGACGAACCGATAGTGGTCGGAGCGGATGAACAGGCCTTCCTCGGGCAACGGATCGGCCGACAAGCCGATGCCCAGTCGCCCGGCGGCGCGCCGGACGGCGACGCCGATGTCGGAGCGGTCGGCGCCGAAGGCCACCACATCGATGAAGTCGTAGGTGAGGATTGGCATATCCAGATCCACATCGGCGACAATCGAGGCCAACGGCACGGTCGGATTGCGGGCGAAATATTCCGAGCCCAGCAGGCCCTTTTCCTCGCCGGTATCGGTCAGAAACAGGATCGAGCGCCGGGGCCGTTTGCCGGACTCAACGAAGCTGCGGGCGACCTCCAGGGTGGTTGCGATGCCGGCGGCGTTATCCAGCGCGCCGTTGTTGATGGCGTCGCCGTCTATCGGTCGGGTGAGACCCAGATGATCGAGATGCGCCGACAGCACCACCACCTCGGCCTTCAACAGCCGATCGGCGCCCGACAGCAGGCCCGCGACATTTCGGCTCTCGACGGCTTTGGTCTCACCGGAGACGGTCGCGGCGATGGAAACCGCCAGATCGAAGCGGGGCGGCGCTTCGGCCGGCCCCACCGCGGCGGCGACCACCTCATCGAAATTGGAGGGCGCGCCGGCGAACAGCTTGGCCGCACCCTTGATGCTGAGGGCGCCTAGCGAGGGGACGCCGGGGGCGATGTCAAAGGGGGCGCCGTCCGGCAGCCGCCAGGTCATGGCCCAGGCATCCCAGGTCCGCAGGCCATCGGAAAAGGGGCGCCGCCGCTCCTGCTCGGGGAGGCTCAGCTGCAGATAGCCAACGGCGCCATGTCGCGCGGCCTCAAGGCGCTTGGTGCGGCCGCTGGCGTAGTAGGCCCGCTCTTCGGACTGGATGCCCGCCGGCGCACCCGACAGCGCCACGACAATCTTGCCGCGCACTTCCAGGCCCTTGTAGTCGTCGCGGCCACGCTCGGGGGCCACGACGCCGTAGCCCACGAAGACCAGCGCGCCCGAGACGCGCGCCTCGCCAGCGACCGGATTGTGGCCCGGCAGATAGTCCTCGCCGAAGATCAGCGGGATCGACGCGCCGTCGCGCGGATGCAGGGTCAGGGCGCCGGTCCCGCTGGCGCGATAGGCCAACAGCGGCACGCGCTGGAAGAAGGAGCCCCCCTCGCCGGCCGGC
>JANXXA010000349.1 GCA_025350885.1 Phenylobacterium sp. | reverse complement strand
CTGGATCTGAGCCGGATCCCCATTCATGCCGCGGCGCGGAAAAAAGGAGACCCCCTCATCATCGGCGGAGGCCCTTGCGTGGTCAACCCCGAGCCTCTCGCGGATTTCTTCGACGGCTTCGTCATCGGCGACGGCGAGGAGATATTCGCCGAGATCGTGGCCTGCATGAAAGAATGGAAAAAGAGCGGGGCGGAACGTCCGGATCTGCTCAAGTCCCTGGCCAAGACCCCCGATCGCCAGGGGCTGGAGCTCTCCGCCGAGGCGCTGGACGAGACGACCCTGCGCCACCTTGTCCAGGATCCGCAGGTCGCCGGGCGGGCGCGCGGCCGCGCGGCGGTCGAAGTGCTGTGGGATTGTTGCCAGACGCCGGACTTCCGCAAGCTGGCCATCGACGAGCACGTGAGCCTGGCCAAGGACTTCTTTCTGCACCTGACCACCGGGCGCCAACGCATCCCCGAGGACTGGATCGCCCGGCAGTATGCGGGGCTCGACCGCACGGATGGTGAGATCGACACCTTGGCCGCCCGGCTGTCCAGCGTCCGCACCCTGGCCTACGTCGCCAACCGCCCGAACTGGCTGGCCGATCCCGGGACCTGGCAGGCCAGGATGAGGGGGCTGGAAGACCGGCTCTCCGACACCCTGCACGAAAAGCTGATGGCCCGCTTCGTTGACCGGCGGACCAGCGCGCTGATGCGCGGCCTGCGGGTGCGCCAGGACATGCTGGCCGGTGTCGCCGCCGACGGCGCGGTGACCGTCGAGGGGCACTTTGTCGGCCGGTTGAGCGGCGTGCGTTTTGAAGCCGCGAAAGGCGCTTCGGTGCTGGAGGAAAAGGCCCTGCGAGCCGCCGCGACCCACGCGGTCGGGCCGGAGATCGCGCGCCGTCTGGGCCGGCTCGCCGCGGAGCCGGATGCGGCCTTCGCTCTGACGCCCGACGGCGTGGTGCTGTGGCATGGCGAGGCGGCGGGTGTGCTAAGCGGCGGCGAGCCGTTCCGGCCACGGGTGCGACTGCTGGGTGAACTGGGTCCGGATGCGGCGCGCCAGCGTGCGGGCCAGCGGTTGGAAGCCTTCGTGGCCAGCGAGGCGACACGGCGCCTGGCCGGCCTGCGCAAGCTCGAAACGGCGGTCGCCGAGGGGCGGATCAAGGGCTTGGCGCGCGGACTTGCCTTCCGGCTGATCGAGGCCGGCGGCGTGCTGGATCGGGCTCAGGCGCGCACGGAGACCCGCTCGCTGAGCCCGGTGGAGCGGCGCGCCCTGCGCGGACTCGGCGTCCGGCTGGGCGCTTTTTCGATCTTCATGCCGAGCCTGTTGCGGCCGGACGCCCGGGCGCTGACCCAGGCGCTGGCCGGGCGCGAGGTTCCCGGCTGGCGTCCCGCCCTCGCCGCCGTAAGTCGCCTTCCGGCGCAGACGCCCTCGCCCCGCGCGTTGGCCGCCTTCGGCCTGCGGTCCGTGCGCGGCCTGGCCGTGCCGGTGGAGCAGCTGGAACGGCTGGACGAACTGCTGCGCGCCGGCGTCAGGCAGGGTGGCGGGGTGGTGTTTTCCGATGCGGCGCGCGATGAACTCGGCTGGCGCGAGGACGAGGCCCGTCTTATCCTGACGGGTCTGGGTTTCGCCGCCATCCGGCGGCCGGGCGAACCCGTCGCGTGGCGCCGCCGATCCGAACGAGACTTTGCCGTGGAGCACAAGCCGATCACCGCACCCCATTCGCCCTTCGCCGCCCTGGCCGCATTGCAGGGCGCGCCCGCACCCACCCGGCGCCCCCGCCGACTCCGACGCGCGGGTGGGACCCATGGCTGAGGACCCTGCCATCATCGACGGTGCGACCCGGGCCGATGTCTGGCTGTGGCGCGCGCGGTTCTTCAAGACCCGCACGCTGGCCGCTGCGTTCATCGAGGAAGGTCGTATCCGCCTGACCCGCGCCGGCCACGAATCGCGCATCGACAAGCCGGCCCGCCCGCTGAAGACCGGCGACGCCCTGGTGTTCGCCATCGACGCCAAGCTGATCGCCGTCAAGGTGGTGGCGTTCGGTGAACGACGCGGTCCGCCGAAGGAAGCGCGCGCGCTCTATTCGCGCTTGGAGATTTCTTCGTAGCGTGAGCCACCGCCGCGGCATTGACAATGCCGCTGGCGCCCGTGAAAAACCCGCGCCCTACCTCGCCAGCCCAAAGGCCGCTCGCCCGCCATGACCTACATCGTGATGGACGCCTGCATCAAATGTAAGTTCATGGACTGCGTGGAAGTGTGCCCAGTCGACTGCTTCTACGAAGGCGAGAACTTCCTGGCGATCAATCCGGACGAGTGCATCGACTGTGGGGTCTGCGAGCCGGAATGCCCGGTCGACGCCATCAAGCCCGACACCGAGGATGACGCCGACGGCAAGTGGCTGCGGATCAATACGGAATACGCGCGCGTCTGGCCCAACATCACCGTCAAGGGCCAGGCGCCGGCCGACGCCGAAGCGTTCGAGCGCGAGACTGGCAAGCTGGAAAAATACTTCTCGGAGAAGCCCGGCCGCGGCTCGTGACCGGGCTCGCGCCCGGCCTGGCCCGATGGTGAGCCGCCTGGGAGCCGCCTGGGGCAAGCCTTTCATTCGGCTTAATTTTATGATACCGTCGTAGACGACGCGGCGATCAGGCTCGTGCCTCGCCCGTGAGACTGGCAGTCTAACCAGAAGCAGTGCCGCGCCGACGTGGACCCAGCAATGGGCGCGTCAGCGACAGGCGAAGGGTGTCTAAAGAGGTCTATTCCGCTTCAATTGACGATGCCGCCGCGCACCCGCTTCGCGGAGCGGGTGGCTTTGTTGCTTTGCGGAACCTCGTTTGAACGGTCCGGCGTCGGGCCGCACAGGATTTTGAGAAGGGCTATTTGATGAGCAAGGTCAGTCACGATTTCACCGTTGGCGATCACGTTGTCTACCCGGCGCACGGCGTCGGACAGGTGCAGGGGATCCAGACGCAGGAAATCGCCGGTCTGCAGCTGGAAGTCTATGTGATCACTTTCGACCACGAAAAGATGACCCTGCGGGTGCCCACCGCCAAGGCGCGTACGGCGGGCCTGCGGGCGCTGGCCGAAACCAACGTGGTCTCCCAGGCCCTGACCACGCTGAAGGGACGCGCACGCGTCAAGCGCACCATGTGGAGCCGCCGCGCTCAGGAATACGAAGCCAAGATCAACTCCGGCGACCTGATCTCCATCGCCGAGGTGGTGCGCGACCTGCACCGCGCCGAGAATCAGCCGGAACAGTCCTATTCCGAGCGCCAGCTGTACGAATCGGCGCTGGACCGCATGGCCCGCGAAGTCGCCGCCATCGAACGTATCGACCGCGACGCCGCCATCGGGATTCTGAACAAGTCGCTGATCAAGGCTGTCGCGGCTTAAGCCGACAACAACTTCAGTTGCGAGACGCCCGGCCTCACCGCCGGGCGTTTTGCGGTTCAGGAGGGCAGCGGCTCTTCCAGCAGGGCCTCGGGGTCAGGGCCTGGCCCGCGGTCCAGTTCCGCCTTCAGCCGGTCGCGGTCGAGGTCGCCTTCCCAGCGGGCGATGACCAGGGTTCCCACCCCGTTGCCGATGAGGTTGGTCAGGGCGCGGCACTGGCTCATGAACCGGTCGACGCCCAGCAGGAGCCCCAGGGCGGCGATGGGAAGATCGGGGATCACCGCCAGCGTGGCGGCCAGGGTGATGAAGCCCGCGCCCGAGACGCCGCTGGCGCCCTTCGACGTCAGCATGGCCACGCCCAGCAGGGTGAACTCCTGTTGCCAGGTCAGGTGGATATTGGTCGCCTGGGCCAGGAACAGGGTGGCCAGCGTCATATAGATGTTGGTGCCGTCGAGGTTGAAGCTGTAGCCGGCGGGAACCACCAGGCCGACCGTCCCCTTGCCCGCCCCCAGCCGCTGCAGCTTGGCCATGATCAGCGGCAGCGCCGCCTCCGACGACGAGGCGCCCAGCACGATCAGCAGCTCTTCGCGGATGTAGCGCAGAAACTTCCAGATCGAGAACCCGCTGAGCGCCGCCACGGCGCCTAGCACGATCACCACGAAGAGCGCGCTGGTCAGGTAGAACGTGCCCACCAGCGCGCTGAGGTTCTTCAGCGATTCCACGCCGAACTTGCCGACGGTGTAGGCCATGGCCCCGAAGGCGCCGATGGGCGCCAGGCGCACGATCACCCCGATGATCCCGAAGAACACCTGGGCGATGTCGTCGAGCACGTCGGCGGTCCTGGTCCCGAAGTCGCCCATTCGGGTGCAGGCGAACCCGGTGAGGATGGCGATCACCAGCACCTGCAGCAGGTCGCCGCCCGAGAAGGCGCTGACGAAGGTGTCCGGGATCAGATGCAGCAGGTAGTCGGCGACCGTCTGGCCGTGCTGGGCCTTGGCGACATAGTCGGCGACCGCCTTGGGGTCGAGGCTGGCGGGATCGATGTTGAACCCCTGGCCCGGATGGACCACCTCGCCCACCACCAGGCCGATCACCAGGGCGAAGGTGGACATCACCTCGAAATAGATCAGCGTCCGGGCGCCCAGCCGGCCAAACGCCTTCAGGTCGCCCATCCGCGCGATGCCCGCGGCCACCGTGCAGAAGATCACCGGCGCGACAGCCATCTTGATCAGCTTGATAAAGCCGTCGCCCAAGGGCTTCAGCGCGGCGCCGAAGTGGG
Source organism: Phenylobacterium sp. (assembly GCA_025350885.1). Taxonomy (GTDB): domain Bacteria; phylum Pseudomonadota; class Alphaproteobacteria; order Caulobacterales; family Caulobacteraceae; genus Phenylobacterium. Next base: position 2,431 of record JANXXA010000349.1, on the reverse strand, counting down.
GCCAGAGCGCGCCGACGGCCAGACCCAGCGCCACGCCGACCAGCACCTGGACCCAGAGCAGGCGCAAATATCGCAGGACCCACATGCGCCGGCCGTCTCCCCTCGCCCGCGAGCGGCGTTTGCACGCCCGCGGCATTAGGCTATCACGCCCCCCGCGTGGCCCGGTAGCTCAGCAGGATAGAGCAGAGCTTTCCTAAAGCTAAGGTCGGGGGTTCGAGTCCCTCCCGGGCCGCCATCTAAGTTGCTATTTCGTTATATCTAATTGACTTTTCTGTGAAGCTTTGGCTGGTCAAAGCTGGGGCTGTTGCGTGAAATGCCCCGCCGACACAGTGTTCGCGGCGACACGCGAAGTCCGAATTTGGTATTTACCGCGTTGCGCCGAGAGGGCCCCCCAGCAATGCGCCCGACGGTGGCGACGACCCGCCCAGCCGCCGAGCAGATCGCGAACCGACGTGAGGGCAGCGACCGGGTCGGCGCGTATGCTCAGCAGTCACCCCTGCGTAGCCCCATGGAAACCCGAATGCCTCAGCATAGACACCCTACCCTGGCCGGACTGATCGCGGGCGGCGCTATACTGATCGCCGGTTCCGCCGCGGCCCACGCCCAGCTTGTGAAATCCGACCCGGCGGCCAACGCCACGGTGGCGGCGCCGAAGACCGTCAGCCTGACGTTCAACGAGAAGCTGACGCCCGCGTTCTCGAAGTTCGAGCTGAGCATGCCGGCGATGAACGGCATGAAGGTCAAGATGAAGACGACGGTCTCCACCGACCACCTGACGATCATCGGCAAGCCGCAAGGCAAGCTGATGCCCGGCGCTTACACCATCACCTGGCATGCCGCCTCCTCCGATGACGGGCACAAGATGGACGGCACTGTCCCGTTCAACGTGAAGTAGCCGGGTGCTCGAGCCTGCGGTCATTATCCTCAGGCTTCTGCAGTTCGCGGGAGCCATGGTCCTGTTCGGATCATCGCTCTTCCTGCTCTACGCCCTCCCCGGAACCGGCGTGGGATCAGCTCGCCAGCTGAGCTGGCCGCGACGGCTGTTGGCCTTGGCGGCGGGCGGCGTGCTGATCACCAGCGTACTCGGCCTGTTGGCGCACACGTCTATCCTGGCGGGTTCAGTCGCCGAGGGCCTGAAGGTCGAATCCCTGTCCGCGGTCATGACGACGATGTCGATGGGGCCGTCGACAGCGGTCCGCGCGAGCGCCAGCGCACTCGCCCTTCTCCTCCTCGCCGTGCGCCGCCCGGATGGCGCGACCTGGTGGGCGTGCGCCGGCGCGGGTGCGGTGATCAGCGCCAGTTTCGCGTGGATGGGCCACGGGGCGGCGACGGACGGGACGGCAGGATTGCTGCATCTTGCCGCCGACGTTCTCCACACGCTTGCCGCCGGCGTCTGGATCGGCGCGTTGGTGGCGTTCTTCCTGCTGCTGCGCCCGCGTGCGCCCTCCCCCGACATGGACGCGGTTGTGCACAAGGCGCTGCACGGCTTCTCCGGCGTCGGGGCGGCGCTGGTGGCGGTCCTCGTCGCGTCCGGCCTCGTCAACAGCTGGTTCCTGGTCGGGCCAGGCCGTATCGCCGGCTTGTGGACGATACCCTACGGCCAGTTGCTCTCGCTCAAGCTGGTGCTGTTCGCCGGGATGCTCGGGCTCGCGGCCGCGAACCGGTTTCGCCTGACGCCGGCCCTTGGCGCGACGCTGGCGGGCGACGGCCGTTCAAGCGGCGAGGCGCTGGCGGCCCTGCGCCGCAGCGTCGTCGTCGAGACCGCGCTCGCGTTCCTGGTGCTGAGCCTGGTCGCGTGGCTGGGGACGCTCGCGCCGGTGTCGGCCCAGTAGCCCTGGCCCCTGGGGCTAGAAGAAGCTCCGCACACCGAACACGACGCTTTTGTCGACGACGCCTTCGCCCTGGGCGCGGGCGTAGTCCGCGGTACGGCCGACCTTGCGGTCCCACGAGACACCGATGTAGGGCGCGAACTCGCGCCGGATCTCGTAGCGCAGGCGCAGCCCCAGTTCCGCGTTCGACAGCCCGGAGCCGACGCGTGTCGCAAGGGTGTCCTGAGCGGCGAAATTCAGCTCCGCGCGGGGCTGCAGGATCAGGCGGTTGGTCAGCCGCAGGTCGTAGCTGGCCTCGAGCCGTCCGAGCAGCTCGCCTTGCGTCGACAGGAATGCCGCACCTTCCACATCGAGCCAATAGGGCGTCAGAGTCTCAAATCCCACGGTCGCGTAGGTGCGTCCGCGCGGCTTGAAGTCCTGCCGCACGCCGACTTGAATGTCGGTGTAGACCCCCACCGCGCGTGACACTTCTATTAGGGATAGACATCGGCGGCACAAAGTCGGCCGTGGTGGTTGGCAACGAACAGGGCACGGTTTTGGCACGAATGGCGGCCCCGACCCCGCCTGCAAGCTGGCCGGAAGCACAGGCGCTGCTGCGCGTC
>JANXXA010000232.1 GCA_025350885.1 Phenylobacterium sp. | reverse complement strand
CTATGAAAATTGGAACCCTAATCGGTTTTGGGGCGGTTGGAGGTGTGGCGGGTATGGTGTAGGGCGTAAAGACGCCAATCAGGTATTTCCCATATTTCTTACCTCCTTTGAAATGTGCGCGAAATGTTACAACATTTGAATTTGTAGGTGATCTAGAATAATCACAGAACATCTGCTGGCTGTCATCCCCTATGGGAACAATCACAAACTGATCATCTCGAAACGGATAATCAGGATCATTGTTTATGATTTGGATCAACACCTTCTTATGTTTTCCGTGCGCGGGGTCAGGATTTTTTTCCAGATTTAGAGCCAAATCCAACGGAGTTACATTGCCCAATTCGTCCCCTGATTGAGTATAGGTGTGAGTTGTGGAACTTCCAGTCGGATTTTCGTTCACATCTAGGTTTTGTTCCTCAATCGAGAAGCTATTGGCCGCCCCCAGTGTAGCGAAATTCGAAATGGTAATTCTGAATAACTTTGTTGCATTTCCACCAACGTGGAAGCCTAGAAATTTGTTGCAGTCGTCGATTGTTCCTGGCGTCGTGGAACCAAGCGACACCCGCATGCTCAACCATGGAATAGCGACCACGAGCGCTCCGACCGATAGAGCGCCTGCAATCCTAAGAATTTCGCGATAGTTCATGACCGTCCTCCCCCCAGTGAATTTGATTGAGCGCGCAGGCCGAGACCCCAGCGCGATGTATAGATGTCGGCCCCGATCAGCCCGAGCGCCGCGCTGCGGAGCGCGGATGCCTCCCGAGCGTCGCCGCGAGCCTCTGCGAGGCGCGCACGAAGCGTGAGGCAGTACGCCGATAGTTCTCGCCCGGTAGCTGAGTTCGACCCCGCTGCGCAGGTTCCGAGCCGCCGCGAGATTTCCTCGATCTGGCGCCCTGTCCCGTGGCCCAAGGAGAGTTCGGCTTCCGTGATGAACAGTTCGAATATCCGTTGCTGGAAGCGGGCTTCCTGATCGTCGGGATCGCGAACGGCCAAGGCGCTTGCACGGGCGAGGCCAGACTTGAGGCGCGTCAACGCCACCTCCAGGGAGCCATCGGCCAGATCGATGCGCGCAGTTGCGAGCTCGTTTGTCAGCAGGTCAAATTGCAGTTGTCCGTTGTCGGGATTTGCGTTCGCTAGGCGGTCGAGCGCTGATTGCTCCTGAGCGCGATAGTTGCGTGCGGCGTTGAGGTCACCCGAGAGCCTTGCGACGTCGCCGAGCCAGGCGAGTTCGGCGCAGGCGTCGCGAACGGCATCGGTGTCATTGGGCCTGGCTTCGACCACACTTTCGAATCTCGCGAGCGAGGCGACGAAGTGACGGCGAGCGTTGGTCAGATCGCCGTTACGGCGAAGTTCATACATCCCCAGGTTGCTTTCTGCGTACCCGACTTCGCGAAGCCAATCGAGATTCTTGGCATCGTTCGTAACCAGCCGCTCGGCGAGACCTAGGTAGGCCTGGAAACGACGCCGCGCTTCCCGCCCGTCGCCGACCGCCCATGCAATGCTACCCACCCAGTATTCGCTCTGCGCATGGTCAAAGATGCGCTGAGCGTCATTTGACTTCTTGGCCAATAGTTGTGCGGTGGTCCGGTGCGCTTCCTCGAACGCCCCGCGCGCCTTCACCAGGTTCCCCCGCTTCTCGTCGTCCTCGCCCATGGCGTGGAGCAGCTTGGCGCGTTGGCGCAGTTCGTTGTCGGTGAGTTTGGCGAGGTCCTGGCCGCGGTAATAGGCCATGGCGCTTTCGTTGACCGCTGCCAGCTGGTCTAGGCGGCCGGTGCGCTGGAGATTTTTACGCACGTCGGTCAGCATGTGGTCGACGAGGCTGGTGGCCTGATCGCGCTTGTGTTCGGTCTCGGCGCGGGCGGTAAATGTGAGGGTGGTGAGGCCCCCCACCACCGCCAGCCCCGCCACCGCCCCGCCGGCGGCCAGACCGATGCGCCGCACCTGGCGCTGGGCGTCGCGCTGGACCAGTTCGTCCAGGCGCACGCCGGCCAGGACCGCCACCAGCCGCAGGATCGCCAGCCGCCGTCCGCCGCCGTCAGGGCGGAAATCGGCGGCCAGGGGCTCGACCGTGTGGCCGTCCAGCGCGTGGCGCAGGGCCGGCGGAAACGCCTGCGCCGGTTCGCCTTCCGCCAGCACGGCCAGGACCGCGGCGTCGCCGTGCAGGGCGCGGAACAGCTCGATCTCGCGGCCGACCCAGGGCGATTGCACCGCATTGGGCGAGCAGACGACGATCAGGTGCTCGGCCTGCTCGATCGCCTCGCGCACGGCCACGGTCAGGTCGTAGGTGGCGGAAAGCTCGTCGCTGTCGCGGAAGATCGGCTTCAGCCGCCCGTTCAGCCGCCCGGCGCCGGTGCGCGACCGCGCGACCAGCCGGTGCGGCAGCCGATATCCCTCCAGGTCGCGGTGCAGGCGCCTGGCGAAAGGTGAGTCGCGGTGGCTGTAGCTGATGAAGGCGCTGAACCGGCCCTCCTGGACCGTTCCAGTGGGCGGGGATCGCGGCTCGGCGCTGTCAGCCATCAAGGCCACCGTCTGCTGAGCGAGAACGACCCCCCGGCCGCCGCTCCGCATAACGTGTGACATACCCTCGCTATCCCGGCAACAACCGCAACCGTTCCAGCACGCCTTGCAGGATCCAGGCGGCGGCCATCTTGTCGACCAGCTCGGCGCGCCGCGCCCGCGTGACGTCGGCCTCGTCGATCAACACCCGGTTGACCGCCATGGTGCTCATCCGCTCGTCCCAGAAGGCGATGGGCAGGTCGCGCAGGCGCAAGAGGTTGCGGCCGAACGCCCGGCTGGACTGGCAGCGCGGCCCCTCGGTCCCGTCCATGTTGACCGGCAGGCCGATGACGATCCCCGCCGCGCCCCGGCTCTCCATCAGCCTGAACAGCGCCGCGGCGTCGGCGGTGAACTTCACCTTGCCGATCAGCGCCAGCGGGCTGGCGACCGTGCGCGTGGCGTCCGACACCGCCACCCCGATGGTCTTTGTCCCCAGGTCCAGCCCGACGATCGGGGCGTGGGCGGGGAGGGCGGCGGGGAGATCGAGAAGGTCGACGACTGGCATGCTTCCCTCCTTTACCCGTCATCCCGGTTTTCGCGGCACGCGAAAGACCGGGCGCCATCGCTTGCCTAACCGCCCCACACCCGGCTAACCCAAGCCTTCGGAATTTGAGGAGGATGGCATGACCATCGATGCGGCGACCGTGCGCAAGGTCGCCAGGCTGGCCAGGATCGCCCAGCCGGAGGAGGGCCTGGACCAGCTCGCCAAGGAGCTGTCGGGGATCATGGCCTGGATCGAACAGCTGGCCGAGGTCGATACCGACGGGGTCGAGCCGATGACCTCGGCCGTGCGCATGCCCGCGCCGATGCGCGACGACGTGGTCACCGAGGGCGGCGACCCGGAGATCGTGCTCTCCAACGCCCCCAAGCGGGCCGGGAACTTCTTCGTCGTGCCGAAGGTGGTCGAAT
>JANXXA010000142.1 GCA_025350885.1 Phenylobacterium sp. | reverse complement strand
GCAGGAAGATGATCAGCAGCGTGGCGGGCACCACCAGCTTGAGCCGTTCAGCCGCGCGCTGGAGGTATTCGAACTGGCCGGAGTAGGCGACAGAAACGCCCGGCGGCAGCTTCACCTCGCGGGCCACGGTCCGGCGCAGGTCGGTGACCACCGAGTTGAGGTCACGCCCCCGCACATCGACATACACCCGCGTCGAGGGTCGGGCGTTTTCGGTCTTGAGCATCGGCGGCCCGTCGGCGATCCGCACTTGGGCGACCGTGCCGAGCGTGATCTGCTGTCCGGCCGGCGTCAGGATCGGCAGGGCCCGCAAGCCCTCCAGGCTGTCCCGCAGCTCGCGGGGGTAGCGCACACTGATCGGATACCGACCGAGCCCCTCCACAGTCTCGCCCACGGCCTGGCCGCCGATGGCGCCGGCGACGATCTCCTGCACATCGGCGATGTTCAGGCCGAAGCGCGCCGCCGCCGCCCGGTCGATCGCCAGGTCAACATAACGGCCGCCGGTGAGACGTTCGGCCAGCGCCGAGCTGACGCCGGGGGTGCGCTTGGCCGCCGCCTCGACCGCCGCCGCCACGCGGTCGAGCTGGGCGAGGTCGGAGCCGGAGACCTTCACCCCGATCGGGCTCTTGATCCCCGTCGCCAGCATGTCGATGCGGTTGCGGATCGGCGGAACCCAGACGTTGGTGAGTCCGGGGACCTTCACCACGCGGTCGAGTTCATCCACCAGCTTCTCCGGCGTCATGCCCGGCCGCCACTGGTCGCGCGGCTTGAACTGGAGGGTCGTCTCGAACATCTCCAGCGGCGCGGGGTCGGTCGCGCTCTCCGCGCGGCCGGCCTTGCCGAAAACGGTTTTCACTTCCGGCAGGGTGCGGATCAGCCGGTCGGTCTGTTGCAGCAGTTCCGAGGCCTTGGCGGCGGACAGGCCCGGGAGCGCCGAAGGCATGTAGAGCAGGTCGCCCTCGTCCATCGGCGGGATGAACTCGCCACCCAGCCGGGTGAGCGGCCAGGCGGTGGTAGCAAACGCGATCAGCGCCAGCAGCAGCACGGTCTTCGGCCTGCGCAACGTCCAGTCGATGGCCGGACGGTAGATCGCACTGAGCCAGCGGTTCAGCGGATTGGCGGCCTCCGCCGGGATACGGCCCCGGATCAGATAGCCCATCAGCACCGGGACCAGGGTCACCGACAGGATCGCCGCGCCGGCCATGGCGTAGCTCTTGGTGAAGGCCAGCGGCGAGAACAGCCGCCCCTCCTGCGCCTGGAGCGCGAACACGGGCGTGAAACTGAGCGTGATGATCACCAGGCTGAGGAACAGCGCCGGGCCGACCTCGGCGGCGGCATCGGTCACCAGCCGCCAGCGGGTCTCGTTCGGCAGGTCGGCGCCAGGGTTCGCATGGCCCCATCGCTCGATGTGTTTGTGGGCGTTCTCGATCATCACCACGGCCGCATCGACCATGGCCCCGATGGCGATGGCAATGCCGCCCAGCGACATGATGTTGGCGTTGACGCCCTGGATGCGCATCAGGATGAAGGCGAACAGCACCCCCAGCGGCAGGGTCAGGATCGCCACCAGCGCCGAGCGGGCGTGCCAGAGGAAGAGGCCGCAGACCAGGGCCACAATGACGAATTCCTCGACCAGCTTTTCGCTGAGATTGGCGATCGCTCGATCAATGAGTTGCGAGCGGTCGTAGGTGGTGACGATCTCCACGCCCGACGGCAGGCTGCGCTTCAGCTCCGCCAGCTTGTCCTTCACCCCCGCGATCACCGCGCGTGCGTTCTTGCCCGACCGCAGGATCACCACGCCCCCGGCCACCTCGCCCTCGCCGTTCAGCTCGGCGACGCCGCGTCGCATCTCCGGGCCGAGCTGGATCGTCGCCCCGTCGCCCAGCCGCACCGGCACGCCGCCGGCCGCGGCGCGCAGCGGGATGGCGCGGAAGTCGTCCAGGGTCTTCAGATAGCCCGAGGCGCGGACCATATATTCGGCCTCGCCCATCTCCAGCACCGAGCCGCCGGTCTCCTGATTGGCGCGGCGGATGGCGTCCACGGTCTGCTGGTGGGTGATCCCGTAGGCCGCGAGCTTCACCGGATCGAGCACCACCTGATATTCGCGCACCATGCCGCCGATGCTGGCGACCTCGGCAACGCCTGGCAGGGTCTTCAGTTCGTAGCGCAGGAACCAGTCCTGCAGGCCACGGAGTTGGGCGAGGTCGTGGCGGCCGCTGCGGTCCACCAGCGCGTATTCGTAGATCCAGCCGACCCCTGTGGCGTCCGGCCCGAGCGCGGGCTTGGCGGCGGCGGGCAGGCGGGCCTGCACCTGATTGAGATATACCAGCACCCGCGAGCGCGCCCAGTAGAGGTTGGTCCCGTCCTCGAAGATCACGTAGACGAAGCTGTCGCCGAAATAGGAGTAGCCGCGCACGGTCTTGGCGCCGGGCACCGACAGCATGGTCGTGGTCAGCGGATAGGTGACCTGGTTCTCGACGATCCGCGGCGCCTGGCCAGGGTAGCTTGTGCGGATCACCACCTGCACGTCGGAGAGGTC
>JANXXA010000103.1 GCA_025350885.1 Phenylobacterium sp. | reverse complement strand
CCTTGGCCGCTTTTACTGCGGCGGCGCACAGCGCCTCGCGGGTGGCCTCATCCATCCCGGGTGCGGGGGCTTCCTCGATTACCGTCTGGTGGCGGCGCTGCAGCGAGCAGTCGCGTTCGTAGAGGTGGACGACGTTGCCCTGGCGGTCGCCGAACACCTGCACCTCGATGTGGCGCGGGCGGGTGACATAGGTCTCCAGCAGCACGCGGTCGTCGCCGAAGGACGCGCGCGCCTCGCGCCGGCACGACGCCAGCGCGGCCTCGAAATCAGCGGCCTGGTCCACGCGGCGCATGCCCTTGCCGCCGCCGCCGGCCACCGCCTTGATCAGCACCGGATAGCCGATGCGCCCGGCTTCCGCGGCCAGGGTCGCCTGCGCCTGGTCCTCGCCCAGATAGCCCGGCGTCACTGGCACACCGGCCTTGTGCATCAGCGCCTTGGCGGCGTCCTTCAGGCCCATGGCGCGGATCGCCGAGGAAGGCGGGCCGATCCAGATCAGCCCAGCGGCGGTGACCGCGTCGGCGAAGGCGGCGTTCTCCGAAAGGAAGCCGTAGCCCGGGTGGATGGCCTCGGCGCCGGTGTCCCTTGCCGCGGCGATGATCTTTTCCGCGACCAGATAACTCTCCCGCGCCGGGGCAGGCCCGAGCAACACGGCCCGGTCGGCGTCGGCGACGTGAGCGGCGTTCGCGTCGGCCTGGGAATAGACCGCCACGGTCGAAAGGCCCATGCGCCGCGCCGTGGCGAACACCCGGCGCGCGATTTCTCCGCGGTTGGCGACCAGGACGGATCTGAACATCGCCACCTCAATGCGCCGTGGCGAGGCCGACCACCGCCAGGCCGGCCAGCAGGAACCCGACGGCGATGCAGGAGCCGACGAACAGCAGGGTCATCCGGATCAGCGTGCCCAGGATGCTGATGCGGTAGGCGCCGCGCATGTGGGCGAACAGGTGGATCGGGCTCAGCAGCAGAAGCCAGCCCGCGCCGCTGAACCCCAGACCCGCCAGGAAGACCGCCGACAGCAGCAGCCCCTGGAACGACAGCGAATGCATCGAGAAGATCAGGTGGTCGAAGACAAAAACCCCGCGCTTGAAGGCGAACAGCAGGGTCAGCAGCACCGCTGCGACCGGCAGCATGAGGATCGCGAATCTGTGCCCCCACGTCTCCAGCGCCACGTAGAACGCGTCCTGGTGCTGCATCGCAAACAGCACCCGGTCGCGCCACCAGACGCTCTGCCGCGAACCGGTCCTGGACTTCAGCGTCGCGGTCATGGCGGCAATGTCGGCGCGTTGCCTGGCCGAGAGCTTGGCCTGCACCGCCGGGTCGTTGAGGGTGGCGATCTTGAATTGATTGTCTGTGGACTGGACGTTCATGCCGCCGGCGAAAAACACCACCAGCAGAACGATCAGGAAGATGCGGAACGGCGGCAGCTGCGCCGCCCGGTGGCCGTTCAGATAGTCGTGGGTGAGCTTGCCGGGCCGTAAGATCAGCCTAGGCCCTGTGGTCCAGAACCGGCCGTCGAGATGGGTGAGGCCCTCAAGCGCCTCGCCGATCAGCCGCCAGATGGAACGATCATATTTCTCGCCCTTCTGGCCGCAGTTGTAGCACCAGGGGCCGGCCAGCCGCGTGGCGCAGTTGGGGCAGGGCGTTCCGACGGCCAGGGCATGGGCGCGCGCGCGGGCGATCTCGCCGGCGACGGTGTCGGCGGCGGTCGCGGCCTCCAGGTCGGGCATATCGATGGCCATGGCTACATCCGAAACACGCCGAAGCGTGTCTCCCCGATGGGCGCGTTCAGCGCCGCGGAGATCGACAGGCCCAGCACGTCACGGGTCTGGACCGGGTCGATGACCCCATCGTCCCAAAGCCGCGCGGTGGCGAAGTAGGGATTGCCCTCGTCCTCGTAGGTCTGGCGCACCGGCGCCTTGAAGGCTTCCTCCTGGGCGGGCGTCCACTTGCCGGCGTCGCGGTGGACGGTGGCCAGCACACTCGCGGCCTGCTCGCCGCCCATCACGCTGATCCGGCTGTTCGGCCAGGTCCAGAGGAAGCGGGGGGAATAGGCGCGGCCGCACATGCCGTAGTTGCCAGCGCCGAACGAGCCGCCGATCAGCACGGTGAACTTGGGAACGTCGGCGGATGCCACGGCCATCACCAGCTTGGCGCCGTCCTTGGCGATGCCGCCGGCTTCATACTTGCCGCCGACCATGAAGCCCGAGATGTTCTGCAGGAAGATCAGCGGAATCTTTCGCTTGCAGGCCAGCTCGATGAAGTGGGCGCCCTTCAGCGCGCTCTCGGAGAAGAGCACGCCGTTGTTGGCCAGGATCGCCACGGGATAGCCCCAGATCCGCGCGAAGCCGGTGACCAGGGTCGTCCCGTAGAGCGCCTTGAATTCGTCGAAGCCGCTGGCGTCGACGATGCGGGCGATGACCTCGCGCACGTCATAGGGTGCGCGCACATCGGTGGGGACGATGCCGTACAGCTCCTGCGGATCGTAGGCCGGGGGCACGGGCTCGGCGACATCCATCTCGACCCGCTTGATGGTGTTCAGGTTGGCGACGATATTGCGGACGATAGCCAGGGCATGCTCATCGTCATCGGCGACGTGATCGACGACGCCGGAGCGGCGGCCGTGGGTGTCGGCGCCGCCCAGCTCTTCGGCCGTGATGATCTCGCCGGTGGCGGCCTTCACCAGCGGCGGTCCCCCCAGAAATATCGTCCCCTGGCCTCTGACGATCACGGTCTCGTCGCTCATCGCCGGCACATAGGCGCCGCCGGCGGTGCAGGAGCCCATGACACAGGCGATCTGCGCCAGGCCCTGCGCACTCATCCGGGCCTGGTTGTAGAAGATCCGCCCAAAGTGCTCGCGGTCGGGGAACACCTCGGACTGGTAGGGCAGGTTGGCGCCGCCGGAATCCACCAGGTAGACGCTGG
>JANXXA010000094.1 GCA_025350885.1 Phenylobacterium sp. | reverse complement strand
GAGGCCTCGATCTTCTTCTCGCCATTGGCGTTGCCGCCGGAGACGAAGAGGGTGTGGCCGTCCGGGGACCAGGAGAGGCCGAGCCAGGCGGTCTTCAGCGGGACTTCCTGGACCAGCCTGTGGGTCCTGGCGTCGATGACGCTCAAGCCATGCGGCAGGTAGCCGGCGTGACCCGCGACGATCACCTTGCCGTCCGGCGAGGCGACCATCTTCAGGATCAGGTCGTTGGTGTCGGCGATCGGCGCTCCGGCCGGCGTGATCCGCCAGCCATTGGGCAGGTCAGACCCGCCACCGGGCGCGGGGCCCGGCAGCGCCTGGGTCGCCTCGCCGACCGGATGCTGCCTGGCCGCGGGCGCGGCGTTCGGGGCGCCGGCGGCGAGGCTCGCGGCGGCAAGGGCGGTCACGACGAAAGGGCGGAATTGGCGCATATGACGACCCCGGAGTTTAGCCTTGAACTTCAGTAGCCGACCTGTTCTGCGGCGACGAGCGCGCCGAAAAAAATTCACGTTCGCCGCCGCGCTCCATTGCGGGGAGCCTTCAGGCCCGGTCGCCGGCCGGCCGCAAGCCTCGCGACCGACGCCACGCGCCCCAGGCGAACACCGCGGCTCCCCCCCAGATGAACACGAACGAGACGGCGCGCAACGGCCCGAACGCCTCGCCCTCCACCACGCCGATGACGATGCCGATGGTCGGGCCGATGAACTGCAGGAAGCCCATCACCGACAACGGCATCCGCCGCGCGCACCAGGAGAACAGCACCAGCGGCGCGGCGGTAATCGGGCCTGACGCCAGCAGCCACAGCGTGGTCTGGGGCGACTGGGTGAAGTGTCCCAGGCCCTGGCTGGTCAGCCACAGCGCGTAGGCCAGGCCCGGCACAGCGAGGAACAGGCATTCGACGAACAGCCCGGTCTGGGCGTCGGCCCTGACCTGCTTGCGCACCACGCCATAGCCGCCGAACGAAACGGCCAGCGCCAGCGAGATCAGCGGCAGGTGGCCGATGGCCAGACCCTGGATCGCCACCCCGACCACGGCCAGCCCGATGGCGGCCGCCCCGATCCGGTCGATCCGCTCGCGAAACAAGAGCGCGCCCGCCGCCATGTTGATCAGCGGGGTGATGTAGTAGCCCAGGCTCGATTCCAGCACGCGCCCGTGAGTCACCGCCCAGATGAACACGCTCCAGTTGACGGCGATCAACGTCGCCGACAGCGCCAGCCAGGCCAGCACCCGGACATCGGAGAACACGCCGAGCACCTGGCGCGCCTGGCGCGCCATCAGCACGAAGGCCAGCGCGGTGGGGGCGCCCCACACTGTACGGTGGGCCAGGATCTCCCACGGACCCACGCCGAGCCGCCCGATGGCCTGGAAGACCAGCGGAACGAAGCCCCAGATCAGATAACAGCCGATCCCCGCCATCAGCGCCAGGCGGGTTTCTGGCCCTGGCGCGTCTGGCGGGGTCGTGGGCTGGCTCGACATTGATCTCCTGCGCCTGATGCATCTGTCTCCTCCTCCGTAGGGGGAGGGGGACCACCCAAAGGGTGGTGGAGGGGGCCAGAAACTCCCGTGATCTATCCGGAACGAAGCAGGGCGGCGGCGTTCCCCCTCCACCGCGTGGAGCCTGTCCTCGGGTCGACCCGGGGTCGAGCCCCGGGGGCAGTCCCCCTCCCCCTACGGAGGAGGAGAAGGAGAATTCAACCTAGGCGAGGGCCTTCTGGCGGATCAGGCCGCGTGCGTGGAGTAGCTCGGCGATCTGCACCGCGTTGAGCGCGGCGCCCTTGCGCAGGTTGTCGGCCACCACCCAGATGTTCAGCCCGTGGGCGATGGTCGGGTCGTTGCGGATGCGGCTGACGAACACCGGGAACTCCCCTTGCGCCTCCTTCGGCGTCATGTAGCCGGTGTCCTCGCGCTTATCGATGACGTTGATCCCGGGCGCCTCGCGCAAGATGTCGCGCGCCTCGTCCTCGTCCAGATGGTCGTGGAACTCGATGTTCACCGCTTCGGAATGGCCGACCATCACCGGCACGCGCACGCAGGTGACCGTCAGCGCGATGTCGGCGTCGAGGATCTTGTGGGTCTCGCGCCACATCTTGTGTTCCTCGTCGGTATAGCCGTCATCCTCGAAGGTGCCGATGAACGGGATCACGTTGAAGGCGATCTGCTTGGGAAATGTCTTCGGCGGCGTGGCGCCCAGGACGAAGACGTTCTTGGTCTGGTCGAACAGCTCGTCCATGCCGACCTTGCCGGCTCCGGAGACCGACTGGTTGGTCGAGACCACCACCCGCTTTATCCGCGCCCGGTCGTGCAGCGGCTTCAGCGCCACCACCAGCTGGGCGGTCGAGCAGTTCGGATTGGCGATGATGTTCCTGCGGTTGGCCCACTCGACGTCGTCGGGATTCACCTCCGGCACGATCAGCGGCACGTCGGGGTCCATCCGGAAGGCCGAGGAATTGTCGATGACCATCGGGCCGGCGGCGGCGATCTTCGGCGACCATTCCTTGGAAAAGGTTCCGGAAACGCTCATCAGCACCAGATCGACGCGACTGAAGTCGAACTGGGCGATGTCCTCGCACTTGATGATCCTGTCGCCGAAGTTGACCTCGACGCCGATGGATTTGCGTGACGCGATGGCGTGAATCTTCTCCACGGGGAAGTTCACTTCCTCCAGGATGTTCAGCATTTCACGGCCCACGTTGCCCGTGGCGCCGACGACGGCCACCCGGTAACCCATCGCAATTCTCCTAAGTCTCGAGGGAGCGTCACCTAAGCCCTGCGGCGGCCCAAAGCAAGGCGAGGGAACCTGCGCGGTCCTTCAGTTTGGCTGGGAACCTTTCTCGCCCATTGATGAGAGAGGAAGGGCCTGTGGTTCTGTCCTTTCCATTGCCGCAGCGGGCGGATTGGCGTTTCCTGTTGGCCAGACGGAGAACCACCATGGCCGACGGCGCGACCAACCTGCACGATGAAGCCCGCGAGCGGGCCTATTCCCTGCCGCT
>JANXXA010000079.1 GCA_025350885.1 Phenylobacterium sp. | reverse complement strand
TCGACTTATTTCCGCATCAATGCGGAGAACAGCGGCCAGTTTGAACGCACCCTGATCATCGTCGACAAGGGCGCCTATGTCTCGTATCTGGAGGGCTGCACGGCTCCCATGCGCGACGAAAACCAACTCCACGCCGCCGTCGTGGAACTCGTCACCCTAGACGATGCGGAGATCAAATATTCTACGGTCCAAAACTGGTATCCGGGCGATCCGGAGACCGGCAAAGGCGGCATCTACAACTTCGTCACCAAGCGCGCCGATTGCCGCGGCGACCGCTCAAAGGTCTCGTGGACCCAGGTCGAAACCGGTTCAGCGATCACCTGGAAATATCCATCGTGCGTCCTGCGCGGCGAGGGTTCATCAGGCGAGTTCTATTCGATCGCGATCACCAACGGTCGCCAGCAGGCTGACACTGGCACCAAGATGATCCACCTGGGCCGCGACACCCGTTCGCGGATCATCTCCAAGGGCATCAGCGCCGGCCGGTCGTCCAACACCTATCGCGGCCTGGTCTCCGCTCACCCCAAGGCCAAGGGCGCGCGCAACTTCACCCAGTGCGACAGCCTGCTGATCGGCAAGCACTGCGCCGCCCATACCGTGCCCTACATCGAAGCCCGCAACGGCCAGTCGAAGTTCGAGCACGAGGCGACGACGACGCGCCTGTCCGAAGACCAGCTGTTTTACGTGATGCAACGCGGGCTCACGCAGGAGGAGGCGGTGCAACTGCTGGTCAACGGCTTCGTCAAGGAAGTGCTGCAGGAGCTGCCCATGGAGTTCGCGGTGGAAGCCCAGAAGCTGGTAGCCATTTCTCTCGAAGGAAGCGTCGGATGACGGCCAGGTCCAGCAAGGCCGGCGAATTCGTGCCGCTGTCGCTGAAGGCGGCGTTTGAGATCGAACACGCCAAACGCCAGGCCGAGATCCGCCGCCGTGAGGAAGCCGAGCGCCGCCAGCAGGAGGAAGACCTCAGCCGCGCCGAAGAGCTCTATGACGCCATCGTCGGCGACCCGGAGTTCCTGGCCGCGCATCGCCTGACCGTCGACTGGCGCCGCTATCGGGTGTCGCTCGAAAGCCCCGACTTCCGCATCTCCGCCTATTTCGAAGCCGGCCGCGCCAGCATCACGTCGGGCGACAAGCGCGCCGCCTTCCCGGGCTCGCCGGCGCCGCGCAAGCAGGAAACGGTCGAGACCGTCGCCGAGGCGCTCAGCCTCATGGCCCAATTCCTCGTGGAAGAAACCCGTTGATGCTCAAGGTCGAAAACCTGCACGCCGCCGTCGAGGGCAAAGCGATTCTGAAGGGGCTCTCGCTGGAGATCCCGGCCGGCGAGGTCCACGCGATTATGGGTCCGAACGGCGCCGGCAAGTCGACGCTCTCCTATGTGCTCACCGGCCGGTCAGGCTATGAGGTGACGGGCGGGACCGCGACGCTCGACGGCGAAGACCTGCTGGCCCGGGCCCCCGACGAACGGGCCGCGCGCGGGGTGTTTCTGTCGTTCCAGTATCCGCTGGAGATCCCCGGCGTCCCGGCGCTCACCTTCATCCGCACCGCACTCAACGCCCAGCGCCGCGCGCGTGGCCAGGACGAGGTGTCCGCGCCCGCCTTCCTCAAGCTCGCCCGCGAAAAAGCCGCCGCGCTGAAGATCGACTTCGACATGCTCAAGCGCGCCCTGAATGTCGGCTTCTCTGGAGGTGAGAAGAAGCGGATGGAAATCTTTCAAATGTCGATGCTTTCTCCGCGTTTCCTGATCCTTGATGAGACCGACAGCGGCCTGGACATCGACGCGCTGCGGATCGTCTCCGATGGGGTCAACGCCCTGCGCTCCCCCGACCGCGCCATGCTGGTGATCACCCACTATCAGCGTCTGCTGGACTACATCCGGCCAGACCGGGTCCATGTGCTGGCCGGCGGCCGGATCGTCGCGTCCGGTGGACCGGAACTCGCCCACGACCTCGAGCGCGACGGCTACGAACGCTACGAGAGGGTGGCCGCCTGATGGCCTTGATGTCCCTTCTCCGCGTCATCCGGATTTCGGCACAGCCGAAGACCGGGACCCATACGCGGCGGACTCTCCAGAGTGACCTGTGTTCATGGGTCCCGGACAAGCCCCGCGGGCTTTCCGGGATGACAGTGTTGGAGAGGGCCGCTTGAGCCTCTCATCAGCCATCCGCGACCGCGACGTCGCCGAGCTGCCGTCCCGGCGCGACGAGGACTGGCGCTGGACGG
>JANXXA010000077.1 GCA_025350885.1 Phenylobacterium sp. | reverse complement strand
GTCCACTCAGCCGCGATGATCTATCCCACCACCCTGTTGGGCGCCGATCTGGTGAGGTTCCGCCAGGCGGTGGAGACCAATGGGCTGTCGCTGCTCTACCTGGTCCATGCCGCCCAGCACCTGCTGAGCCGGGGTTCCGGCGTGGTGTTCATCACCAGCATGGGCGCGCGGATCCCGTCTGCGAACTATGGCGCGCTCGGCGTCGGCAAGGCGTTGGCCGAGGCCATCGTCCGCTATCTGGTGGCCGAGCTCGCGCCGCGCGGCGTGCGGATCAACGGGGTCGCGCCAGGCCTGGTGCACACCACGTCGGTGGCCTCGATGCTGGGCAGCGAAGCCGCGGCGACGGCGGCGGTGGAACGCGCGGCGCGGTCCAATCCCTCCGGCCGCCCCAGCCGCGACAGCGACTACGCCTCGCTGGTGGAATACCTGCTGAGCCCCGAGGCCGAGTTCATCCAGGGCCAGGTGATCGCGGCTACCGGCGGGACAGGGGTGATCGGGTAGGGCGACTGGATTTGTTCACGATATGCCTCTATAGGCCCGTCCCCATGAGCGGTTTCGCGCATCACTCCGGCCACCACCATCCGACCTTCGCGGGTTCGGCTTGGGGTCGCTTGGCTTAGCGCACCCTCTCCGAGCCCCGCTTTCGCGGACGGGGCTCGAACGATTTCAGCTTCGTCCGTCGCCCTTTCCTTCCGAGGACGTAGACGATGGATCCCTCTCCTTCCTTGAGCGAGCGCCCGGCAACCGGTAAGCGCGACGCCATGACCTCCGACGCCGCCCGCCCCGAAGCCCGATCCCCGCGCGGCTTCATCGACCGCCGCGCCCGCGACCTCGCCGCCGAGCGGCAGATCCTGGTGGCGGTGTCGGAGGTCTATGAGCGTTATGGCTTCGAGGCTCTG
The DNA here is from genome assembly GCA_025350885.1 of Phenylobacterium sp. Lineage (GTDB taxonomy): Bacteria > Pseudomonadota > Alphaproteobacteria > Caulobacterales > Caulobacteraceae > Phenylobacterium. The sequence goes on along the minus strand of JANXXA010000077.1, from coordinate 7,523 downwards.
GACACCGGGGCGTTTGAATATGCCGATGCGCTGGGCAAGTTCCTGCCGGACGCCGACCGCCCCAACGAGGGGGTCTTCGCGCTTACCGACGACGACGACCAGTGGCTGGCGCTGCGCTACGACCTGACCGCGCCGCTGGCCCGCTTCGCCGCCGAGAACTGGGACAGCCTGCCCAAGCCGTTTCGCCGCTACGCCTTCGGACCGGTGTGGCGCAACGAGAAGCCGGGGCCGGGGCGCTACCGGCAATTCGTCCAGTGTGACGCCGACACGGTGGGCTCCGCCCGCCCGGAGGCTGACGCCGAGATCATCGGCATGGCGGTGGAAGGGCTCGAGGCCGCGGGGCTGCCGGCCGGGGCGGCGGTGGTGAAGATCAACAATCGCAAGCTGCTGAACGGGCTGATGACCGCCGCCGGGGTCACCAGCGAGGGCCAGAAGCTGGCGGTGCTGCGCGCCGTCGACAAGCTGGACCGACTGGGTCCCGATGGCGTGCGCCTGTTGCTGGGGGAGGGCCGCAAGGACGAGTCCGGCGACTTTACCAAGGGCGCGGGGCTGACCGGCTCGGCGGCGGAACGGGTGCTGGCTTTCACCGCGGCGGGCGGCGGCGGGCGTGGCGAGACGCTGGACAGGCTGTCGTCCGTGATCGGAGGATCGGCCGAGGGCGACGAGGGGCTTGCCGAGCTGGCCGCCATCGACGCCGCGCTGTCCGCGCTGGGCGTCGGCGCCGAGCGGGCGGCGTTCGATCCGTCGGTGGTTCGCGGTCTGGAGTACTACACCGGCGCGGTGTTCGAGGCCGAGCTCCTGCTGCCGACCACCGATGATCGGGGCCAGGCCGTCCGGTTCGGCTCGATCGGCGGCGGCGGGCGCTACGACGACCTGGTGGCGCGGTTCACCGGCGAGCGGACGCCGGCCACCGGATTCTCATTCGGGGTGACCCGGCTGGCGGCGGCGCTGAAGGCGGCCGGGCGCGACTTGGCGGCCGACGCGCGGGGGCCGGTGGTGGTGCTGGTGCTCGATCAGGACCGGATGGCCGACTATTTCGCGGTAGTCGGCGAACTGCGCGCCGCGGGGATCACCGCGGAGGTCTATCTGGGGACGTCGGGCATGCGGCCGCAGATGAAATACGCCGACCGCCGACTGTCGCCCGTGGCGGTGATCCTCGGCGGTGACGAGTTCGCCGCCGGCACGGTGACGCTCAAGGACCTGGACCTGGGCCGCGCGCTCGCCTCCGGGGTGGCCGACAACGCCGCCTGGCGGGCCGAGCGCCCCGGCCAGATGACCTTGCCAAGGTCTGATCTGGTGGCGGCGGTGCGCGGGATCGTCGCGGCGCTGCCCTCCGGAGCGGGCGCGTGAGGGTCGAACCGCTGGTTCCGGCGCAGGCGCTGGCCGCGATCCGCGGCGCGCTGGCCTCGGCGGGCGCGCAGCCCGTGGACGCACCGATCCTGCAGCCGCTGAACCTGCTGCTCGACCTGGCGGGTGAGGCCATGCGGGCCAGGCTGTTCGTGGTCCAGGCCGAGGGCGGCGAGGAAGCTTGCCTGCGGCCCGACTTCACCGTCGCCGTCGCGCGCAAGCACATCGAGGGCGCAGCCGCGTCAGGGCGCTACATCTACGAGGGTCCGGCGTTCCGCGCCTCGCCCGGCGGTGACCGGCCGGAGGAATTCGTCCAGCTGGGCGTCGAACTGTTCCCGCCCGCGGGCGGGCCGATGGCGCAGGCCGATGCCGAGGTCGCTAGCCTGGCCTGGCGGGCGGCGGCGGCCGGCGGACGCGGCGACCTGACCCTGTGGCTGGGCGATGTTGGCCTGTTTTCGGCCTTCATCGGGTCGCTGGCCCTGCCCGCGACCCTGGCGGCGCGGCTGACGCGCGTGGCGGGCCGGCCGCGGCTGCTGAACGCCGAGCTGGCGCGGGCCGGCCAGGGCGTCGCGCCATCGCGGGACGGGCAACTGGCAAAGACCCTGGCCGGGCTATCGGAATCCCAGGCCGCGGCGATGCTCGAAGAGGTCTGGGCCCTGGCGGGGGTCGAGCCGGTCGGCGGGCGGGGGCCTGGAGAGATCGCCCAGCGTCTGGTGCGCCGGGCGCAGGCCGCCAGCGCACCGGCCCTGACGCCGGCGCAAGCCGCCGCGATCCACGCCTTCATGGCGATTTCTGACGCGCCGGCGGCGGGCCTGAAACACGTGCGCGCGCTGGCCGGCAAGGCCAGGGTGCTGGACCAGGCGCTGGCCGACTGGGACGACCGGCTTGCGCGGCTGGGAGAGATTCCCGCCGACCGGATGCGGTTCGCGCCGGCGCTGGGCCACGCCTTCGACTACTACGATGGCCTGACCTTCGAGGTGCGCAGCGCGGCGCTTGGCGCGGACCGACCCGTGGCCTCGGGCGGTCGGTACGACGGGCTCGTGGCGCGGCTGGGCGGCTCGGCGGCGGCCGGGGCCGTGGGATGCGTCGTGCGGCCGTGGCGTGCGTTTTCGGGAGGCGAGGCATGAGCGAGGCGCAAAATGCCGACCTGATCATCGCCGTCCCCTCCAAGGGGCGACTGAAGGAGCAGGTCGAGGCCTGGCTGGCCGACTGCGGGCTGGAGCTGGCGGTCAGCGGCGGCGCGCGGGGGTATCTGGCGAGCCTGAGCGGACTGCCGGGCGCGCAGGTGCGGTTGCTCTCGGCCGCCGACATCGCCGACGCCCTGGGGTCGGGCCAAGCGCACCTGGGCGTCACCGGCGAGGATCTGCTGCGCGAGGGCGGCCACCTGGAGAACCGGGTGCTGTTGCTGAGGCCGCTGGGCTTCGGACGCGCCGATCTGGTGGTGGCGGCGCCCAGGAGTTGGCTCGACGTCGAGACCATGGCCGATCTGGAGGACGTCGCGCACGACTATCTGGCCCGCACCGGCCGACGCCTGCGCGTGGCGACCAAATATCTGGTGCAGACGCGCGGGTTCTTCGCCCGTCACGGGGTGGCGGACTATCGGATCACCGAGTCGGGCGGGGCAACCGAAGGCGCACCGGCGTCGGGGGCGGCGGAACTGGTGGTCGATATCACCACCACCGGCGCGACCCTGGCGGCCAATGGATTGAAGGTGCTGTCCGACGGCCTGATCCTGAAAAGCCAGGCGCAGCTGGCCGCAAGCCTGACGGCCGCCTGGAGCGCGGAGCAGCTGGCGGTGGCCGAGCGTCTGTTGCGAGCGGTGGAAGCGCGCGCCGCGGCGCTTACCAGCGCAACCCTGTCGTGGCCCGCCGGCGGAACTGTCGCCGAGGCCAAGATTCTGGACGATCTTACGGCGGTGGGCGCCTCGCGCCGCCCGAACGGCCTGCTGATCGACGCTGACCACGCCGCCGGGGCCGCCGAGGCCCTGACGCGCGCCGGCCTGGGTCCGGTGACCGTCGCCCATCCGACGTTCGTCTTCGGGATCGAATGCCCGCCTTTTGCGGCGTTGACACATCGGGTCCTTTGACGGCCGCGGTAAAAGACGGTGTAAATTTTCCCATGATCGCGGAAAACTGATCGCGTCATGCCGCAAAGCGCCCTGTGGGGCGTTGACTTGGGCAGAAAATTCCAGTTTCTTCCCCTCGCGAGAGATACGACGGCGTAAGTCCGGAGGTCTCCGGCGTTTCGGGGAGGAAACGCCCGCTCTTACCAGAGCGACTGCTCAAGAATAGGCCCGCTGCGACTATCCCCCGCAGCGGGCTGTTTTTTGCCCGGTGAAGATATTGGCGTTTTGTCACAAGCCCCGGGCTTTCAAGAATCCAGACAGTCCGAATCTTCGCGCGCCAACTCGGCCGGTGAAACGCGGGATTCGCCGGCTCAGGGATGCATGTGATCCATGCCGGACATAGGGGGGTCCGCCGGACCGGTGCTGACCTTGAAGCGGGCCTTGATCCGGGCGCCGCTGGCGAAGCTGAGGGTCGCGGGTATGACGTCGCCGGCCACCAGCGTCCGGGTCACATCGACCAGCATCAGGTGGTAGGCGCCGGGCGCGAAGCTGGCCTGGCCACCAGCCGGCACGACGACGCGGTCCTGCTTGCGCATCGACATGACGCCGCCGCGCATCGACGAGACATGGATCTCGACGCGGACGGCCAGTGGACTCTCCACGCCCACCAGGGCGTCGGCGGCGCGGCCGTGGTTCACCAGGATCATATAGCCGACCGCATTGGCGCCGGCGACGGTCGGGCGGCTCCAGGGCTGGCTGACCTGTAAGACCGACGCGCTGTGAGCCGGGGCGCCCTGGGCCGTTGCGCTGTGAGCGTCTGGGGCGAGCGGCGCCGCGACCACCGCCAAGGCGATCCAGGCGGCGGGGGAACGGCGCGTCATGGCGGAGAAATCCCTGGCGTTGCAGCCGGCCTCGGCGCGCGCCCGGCGCTCTATTAGCCCCCTCCGGCGATTTCTCAAGCCGGCGATTTCGCAAGCCGACGGGGGGGCGCCATAGTCGTCGTCTCGCAGCGGAGACCCGATGGAAGCTCACGTCCAGCCCGGCGCCTATAAGGACGTGGTCCTGTTCCTGGCCACCGCCGGCGTGGTCGTGCCGCTGTTCCGACGCTGGAAGCTTTCGCCGATCCTGGGCTTCCTCAGCGCGGGGGTTCTGCTCGGGCCCTACGGTCTGGGAAAACTGGCCCGCGCGGCGCCGTGGCTGTCGGCCCTGACCATCGACAATCCCGCCGAGGTCGCCCAGCTGGCCGAGTTCGGGGTGGTGTTCCTGCTGTTCATGATCGGGCTGGAGCTGTCGTGGGAGCGGCTGCGCGCGATGCGCCGATATGTCTTTGGCCTGGGCGCGGCCCAGGTGACCGTGAGCCTGGCGATCACCGCTGGCGCGGCCCTGGCGCTCGGCCAGCCGGCGGGCGCCGCGATCGCCATCGGCGCGGCTCTGGCGCTGTCCTCGACCGCCGTCGTCATGCCGATTCTGACCGAGCAGAAGCGGCAGCATGCACTGGCCGGGCGCACGACCTTCTCGGTGTTGCTGTTCCAGGATCTGGCGGTGGCGCCGATCCTCATCACCCTGACGCTGCTGGGGCGTCGGCTGCCCGGGGATGGCGGGGCGATGACGCTCTCGCTGGGCCTACTGTGGGCGCTGGCGCCGGCGGTGCTGGGGATTGTCGCCCTGTTCGTCGCCGGCCGGCTGGTGCTGCGCCCGATGCTGCGTTCAGTGGCCCGCGTCCGCAGCGAGGAACTGTTCGTCGCCGCTTGCCTGCTGGTGGTGATCGGCGCCGGCCTGGTCAGCGCGCTCACCGGCCTGTCCATGGCGCTGGGCGCGTTTATCGCCGGCCTGCTGCTGGCCGAGACCGAGTTCCGGCACGAGGTCGAAATTACCATCCAACCGTTCAAGGGCCTGCTGCTGGGGCTGTTCTTCGTCTCCATCGGTATCGGACTGAATGTGCCCCTGCTGCTCGACCGGCCGGTGCAGGTGCTGGGCGCGGCCGCCGGCCTGACCGCCGTCAACGGCGCGGTGGTGTTCACCCTGGCCATCCTGTTCCGCCTGCGCGCGCGCGTCGCCGCCGAGACCGCCCTGTTGCTCGCCGGCGCCGGGGAATTCGCCTTCGTCATCCTTGGTCAGGCTATGGATCAGCGGCTGGTGGACCGCACCACCGGCCAGGCGCTGCTGGTGGCGGTGACCCTGTCGATGGGCGCCATCCCGCTGCTGGCGGGCCTTGGCGCCAGAATCGGGGGCCGGAAACTATCGCCCGTCGACCTCGCGGAATCACAAGGCGCGACGCCGCCCGAACCGCGGGTGCTGATCGCCGGCTACGGCCGGGTCGGCCACCTGGTCGGTGAAATGCTGCGACGCCACGAGATCGCCTGGGTGGCCGTCGAACAGGACGCGCGGCTGGTGCAGGCAGGCCGGCGCGCGGGCGAGACGCTCTATTATGGCGACGCGGGGCGCTCGGATTTCCTGGCGCGCTGCGGGCTTGCCGAGGCCCTCGCCCTGGTGGTCACAATGGACGATCCGGACGGCGTTGAGGCGATCGTCGCCGCGGCCCGAAGTCTGCGCCCCGACCTGACCATCGTCGCCCGCGCCCGCGACGCGCGCCATGCCCAGCGGCTCTACGACCTGGGCGCCACCGACGCGGTGCCGGAGACCGTGGAAGCGAGCCTGCAGCTTTCCGAGGCGTTGCTTGTCGAAATCGGCGTGCCGATGGGGCTGGTGATTGCCTCGATCCACGAGCGGCGCGACGAATTCCGCCGGGCGCTGAACCGGCCGGACGCCCTGGGCGGGCGCACCCGCGCCAGCCGCTGGAGCCGCGACCCCAGCGGCAGATCCTGAACCGGGTCCGAAACATGGCAGAAAAATGGTCCGTAGGCGGTTTTACCGGGAACCGACTCACGACGGCCACGTTCAACGGTTTGGAGCGCAGATGGCGGGGCGGGGATGTCACTCAGGGCAATTGTATCGGCGGGTGATCGTCAACACTGCAGCGGGACGCTCGTCGGGCGCCGTGATGGCTCATCCGTCCAGCCGGGTCTTCAATATTTTGCAAACGCCGCGGCGGCGTTGAACATCGCGGGAATAGTCGTATAGCGTTTAGACAAGGGTTCGCGGGACTGGCGACATTGCGGGCGAAGTGTGGCTTCGGCGACACTGACGTGGTGTGGCGGTCTTGTTATAAGAATAGCTGGGTCGCTTGGCCGCAGCGCTGAGGGCAATGAGAGGGCTCTGAATATGAAGTTAAAACTCCTGGCAGGCGCCGCGATGGCTGCGGTGTTCGCCGCATCTGGCGCGTCCGCGCAAGTCGGCTGGTATGGCGCCGTCGATCTCGGCTACCACTGGCCCGAAGGTATCAAGGCTGACTCGTCCAACCTGGCCGCCAATGGCATCAAATACACTTGGCGCTTCAACCAGCAGGACGATTGGGCAGGCTTTGCCCGTCTCGGCTATCAGTTCACCGACCACTGGCGGGTCGAACTGGAAGCGGGTTACCGCCCTGGCGACATTGACAGCGTCCGTGGCGGTACGACTCAGGCCATCACCGGGCTCTGCGCCACCGGCGTGATCCGCACCGCGGCCGCCCCGACCTGCGGCAGTCCCTCGGGCAGGATCGAAACCTGGACCGTGATGGGCAATGTCCTCTACGACATCCTGCCTGGCTCGACGATCGATCCCTTCATCGGGGCCGGCGTCGGCATCAACCATCTGACCCTGAACACCGACGGCCAGTTCTCCAACGTCACCGGCGTTGTGGTGAACGCGCCCGGCAGCCTCAACCCGCCGATCCAGAACCTGCATATCGACGACAGCGACACCACGTTCGCCTACCAGTTGATCGCGGGCCTGGCCTGGAGGGTCACGGACCGGCTGAACGTCGACACGACCTACCGCTTCCTGGGCGGTTCGGATGCCCACTTCAACTCGGTCGGCACCGCGGCGCTGCAACCCGGTACGTTCGCCGGGCGGTATCGCGACCAGTCGGTGACGGTGGGGCTGCGCTATTCCTTCGCGCCGCCGCCGCCCCCGCCGCCTCCCCCGCCGCCGCCTCCCCCGCCGCCCCCGCCTCCGCCGCCGCCTCCCCCGCCGCCCCCGCCTCCGCCGCCGCCGGCCTATGAGGCCAAGC
>JANXXA010000374.1 GCA_025350885.1 Phenylobacterium sp. | reverse complement strand
GTTCACGGCATGAACGACTACGCCAACGCCTTCCATATGGCCGCGCCCTGGTGGGCTAGCCAGCGGGGCGGCGTATAGACCTTGGCCCCGGTGAAGTTCGCCGCGAACCACAGCAGCGTCTTGTTGGGCAGGGGCTGGTTGCGCCAGCCCCAGACCGCCGGCGACAGCAACACCAGCCGGTCGGCGCTGGGCGGCCGGTCCGAGGCGAAGGCCTCCGCCGCCACCGCCCCGCCCAGGCTTTCGCCGGCCACCACGACGACGGCGCGCGGGTATTTCCGGCGCACCAGGGCGGCGACCGTGCGCAGATCCTCGACCATCAGCTCGTCGCCGGCCCAGACCCCGCGCCCCGGCGAGCGGCCGAAGCCGCGCTGGTCGAAGGCTACCGTCGTCACCCCCTGGCCAGCCCACCAGGGCGCGGCCATATGGAAGGCGTTGGCGTAGTCGTTCATGCCGTGAACCCCGACGATCACCGCCCAGGGCTCGCCGACGGCGTCCCATTGTGACAGGCCCAGCCGCGCGCCATCGAAGCTGACGATGGCGTCGCGCTCGATCCGCGGGCCGGCAAAGCCCAGCGGCGGCTGGCCCACCCGCTGCACCATCAGGGGCGTGCAGCCGGCCAGCAGCAGGGCGGCGAAGAGGGCGCGGAGGAGACGGGTCATGGCGGTGCGGCGAGCCTGCTCCGCCTGACCGCCGAGGCCAAGTGTCAGGCCGCCGCGAACAGCTTCTTTTCCGCCGCGATGATCGTCGCGTAGGACGGGCGCGCCAGAATGGCCGCCACGTATGCCGCCGCCTTGGGATGGCTCTTGGCGTCGATCGGGCAGCCGGCGTGGGTGAGGTTGGCGAACGGGCTGGCGACGGCGATGTCGGCCAGGGTGATGCGGTCCTCGACCAGGAAGCCGGACGCCGGGATCGCGGTTTCCAGATAGTCGACCAGCTTGGGGAACTCGACGGCCTGCGCCTCGTCGGCCGCCGCCAGGTCGCCGTCGCGGCCCAGGAAGCGCGGCGCGACAACGCGGTTGAAGAATATCTTGCCGACGCAGGCGCCGACGATGGTGTCGGCATATTCCTCGAACCAGATGGCCCGGGCGCGCGAGCGCGGATCGGTCGGGATCAGGTTCGGGTCCGGCTTGATCGCTTCCATGTAGGTGATGATCGCGGTGGAATCGGAGATCAGGAAGTCGCCGTCCTTGAAGCCTGGCATCTTGCCGAAGGGGCTGGCCTGTTTGAACTCAGGCGGCCCGCCGCCCATCCCCGCGGCGACCAGTTCGACGTCCAGGCCCTTCTCGGCCCCGAAGGCCAGGGTCTTGCGCACGAAGGGCGACAGCGTGTTTCCGTAGACGATCATGGAACGGCTTCCTCTGGGGTTGCGGTCTCTGGGGTTGCGGCGTCCGGCAGCCTGAGCCGGTAGACGCCTTTGAAATCGTCCGGGTCGGCCGGCTTATTGTGGCGCAGGATCACCAGCTTGCCCTGGCGCGCAAGCCCCCGCGCGATGGCGCGCACATGGCCCAGCGACCGCCGCCAGCCCTCGGCATCGACAGCACGGGCGACCTCTTCCGGCGACACCGACTTGCCCGGCGCGATCCGCGCGTTCAGCAGGTCGAAGATGGCGGTCTCGATTTCAAGGCTCATGCGCGGATGACCCGGATGTCGTAGCGTTCCAGGAGCCGGTCGTGGGTGATCAGGGGGACATCCTCAATCTGGGCCTGGGCGACCAGCAGTCGGTCGAACGGGTCGCCGTGGATCGGCGGCAGGCGGCCAACGCTCCAGGCGTGATCCGCCGCGACCGGGAGTATCTCGTGGCGGTTGGCGCTAAGATAGGCCGGCAAATCGTCCGGGGCATCCAGACGACCGAGCCGGCGCTTGATGGCGATTTCCCAAAGGCTGGCCACGCTGACGACACGGCGCGTCTGGGGCAAGGCCAGGACATCAATCGCGGCCTGTCCAAGCGCCTCTTTGCGGTACAGCGTCCAGAGTACGACATGGGTATCGAGGAGCACCCTCAAGGCCCATTTTCTTCCCACGGAAAGATTTTGCTCTCGTCGAACAGTTTCTGAATTTCGGCGTCGGCAGCATCGAAGTCCGGGGACAGGGTGATCTGCCCCTTCAAAGACCCCATCCACGTCGGAAGGCCGTCAGGTCCCCTGGGCTCGTCCATCGTCTGGGGAATCGCGGCCAGCCGCACCACCGGCTTGCCGTTGCGGGCAATGACCACGTCTTCGCCCGCCTCCGCCCGCTCGATCAGCTTCGAAAGGTTGGTCTTGGCGGCGTGGATGTTGGCGATGATCATATTAGCTAGCCTAGCTTAGCTAAGATCAAATTTCAACCCTTACCCGCCCCGCTTCAGGGTCTCACGGGCGATCACCACCTGCTGGATCTGGCTGGCGCCCTCGTAGATGCGGAAGATCCGTACGTCCAGAGAGCCGCTCGATCTCGTGACCTCAGGCACGGATCAGCTCGATCTGGAGCGGAAGACCAAGGTCGGCCCACGGCCTGTCGGCGGTGAGCACCGGAAGATTGCGATCAAGCGCCAGGGCCAGACAGAAACGGTCGGCCAGGGATGTGCCGCGCAGAGCAAGCGAATGCAGCCGGACCACGCCCGGTACGTCGTCCAGTCCAAAGGGCTCCACCGTCAGGCCGGCCGCCAGCAGATCAGCCCTCGCCGCCTCGTCGTCGAACCCCTGGAGCGCCAGCTTGCTCAGCGTCTCCGCGAAGATCACCGACGAGACGATCCCCTCATGAATTCTGGGCCCGACGCGATCTCCTCCCGGCTCACGTTTGATGAACGCCATCAACGCCGAGGTGTCGATGACGATGGTCATTCAGAGGCGATACGGCTGGCGAGGAACGCTTCCACCTCCCGCGGCCAGACATCAAAGCGCTGAAGACGATCGGCCCAGGATCGCCGTTCATCATCTGAAACCAGGCCATTTTCCCAGGCGCCTTCCAGGTGGCCGTCCGCCAGGTCTTCGTCCAACTGCGACCATCCGGCGGGGAGGGTCCGTTTGATTGCCGGCTCCATCGCCTGAAGACGCGCGAGCGCCGCGGCGCGTTCCTGTTCCGTCGACCGGGGGGCCACCGCGGCCCGCAGCACCGCGCGCGCCTCGGCCTCCATGGAATGTCGGTTCTCGGCTGCTTGGCGCCGCAGGGCGTCATGAACCTCGTCGGGCAGATTACGGATGGTGAGCGTCGCCATGACTGAGCTTACCATGTGACAGCATTGACAGCAATGCTGTCACCCGCCCCGCTTCAGGGTCTCCCGGGCGATCACCACCTGCTGGATCTGGCTGGTGCCCTCGTAGATGCGGAAAATCCGCACGTCGCGATAGAGCCGCTCGATCCCGTGGTCGGCGACATAGCCCGCGCCGCCGAAGATCTGCACGGCCTTGTCGGCGACCCGGCCGACCATCTCGGAGGCGAAGTATTTGGCTGCGGCGGCCTCCATGGTGACGCTCTGGCCCGCATCGCGCCGGCGGGCGGTCTCCAGGGTCAGCGCCTTGGCCGCCAGGCTCTCGGTCTTGCAGTCGGCGATCATCCCCTGCAGCAGCTGGAACTGGCTCAGCGCCTGGCCGAACTGCTTGCGCTCGCCCATGTAGGCCACGCAGTCGCGGATCAGCCGCTCGGCGACGCCGATGCAGACCGCCGAGATGTGCAGCCGCCCACGGTCCAGCACCTGCATGGCGACCTTGAAGCCCTCGCCCTCCGCGCCCAGGCGGTTCTCCACGGGCACCCGGACGTTGTCGAAGATCACGTCGCAGATGTGGGCCCCCTGCTGGCCCATCTTCTTTTCCGGCTTGCCAACTGAGAGGCCCGGCAGGTTCCGCTCCACCAGGAAGGCCGAGACGCCGCCGGCGCCGGCCCGGTCCGGATCGCTGCGGGCCATCACCGTGAACAGGTGGGCCTTATTGGCGTTGGTGATGTAGCGCTTGGTCCCGTTCAGCACATAGGCGTCGCCGTCGCGGATGGCGCGCGTCTGGACGTTCGCCGAATCCGACCCGGCTTCCGGCTCGGTCAGCGCAAACGAGGTGATGATGTCGCCGGACGCGATGCCGGGCAGGTATTTCTGCTTCTGGGCCTCGGTCCCGAACATCACCAGCCCTTGGCTGCCGATGCCCACATTGGTGCCGAAGGCCGAGCGGAAGGCCGGGCTGGTGCGGCCAAGCTCGACGGCCACCAGGCACTCGTCCTCCATCGAAAGGTCCAGGCCGCCATAGGCCTCGGGGATCGACAGGCCGTAGAGGCCAAGCGCCTTCATCTCCTCCAGCACTTCGTTGGGAATGGCGTCGTCCTCGGAGACCCTGGCCTCCAGCGGCCGCAGGCGTTCGGCGACGAACCGGGCGACGGTGTCGAGCAGCTGCTCGCGGGTTTCCAGATCCAGCGCCATGACTAGGCCCGCTCAAAGATCGCGGCGATGCCCTGGCCGCCGCCGATGCACATGGTCTCCAGGCCATAGCGGCCGTCGCGGCGCTGCAGCTCGCGCAGCAGGTTGGCCAGGATGCGTCCGCCGGTGGCCCCGATGGGGTGGCCCAGGCTGATGCCCGAGCCGTTGACGTTGAGCCGGTCGCGCTCGTCCCAGCCCCAGCCCTTCAGCACCGCCAGCACCTGGGGCGCGAAGGCTTCGTTCAGCTCCACCAGGTCGATGTCGTCCCAGCCCATCCCGGTGCGTTCAAACAGCCGCTTGACCGCCGGCACAGGACCGATGCCCATGCGGGACGGCTCGCAACCGGCCGCGGCCCAGCTGACGAACCAGCCCATCGGCTCCAGGCCCAGCTCGGCCAGCTTGTCCTCGGAGACCACGAGGCAGGCCGCGGCGGCGTCATTCTGCTGGCTGGCGTTGCCGGCGGTGACCACCCCGCCCTTTTCCAGCGCCCGCAGCTTGCCGAGGCTCGCGGCCGTGGCGTCCGCGCGCACGCCCTCGTCCCTGGCGAAGATGATCGGATCGCCCTTCTTCTGCGGCACGGAGACCGG
>JANXXA010000024.1 GCA_025350885.1 Phenylobacterium sp. | reverse complement strand
GAACTGGTTGTCCGGCGGGCTCATCATGCGCACCGGGGGATAGCCGATCTGGGCGTCCTCGGCGACGTAGACCAGGTCGCAGGCGGTCGCCAGTTCCGAGCCGCCGGCCAGGCACCAGCCGTGCACCTGAGCGATCACCGGCTTGGCCAGGTCCCAGACCTTAAAGCAGCCCTCCACCACATGGCGGGCCCAGTGGCCGGCGCCGGCGGCGGTGTGGAACGGATAGGGCGGCGCGGCGCCGCCCCCCAGATCGTAGCCGGCCGAGAAGCAACTGCCGGCGCCGCGCAGGATGGTCACCCGCACCTGCGGATCCGTGTCGGCGGCTTCCAGCGCTTCGAACACGGCGGCTCGAAGCTCATTGGAGAGCGCGTTGCGCTTGTCGGGGCGATTGAGGGTCAGCCGACGCACCATCGGCGCGGGATCGTCGATCAGCAGGGTGTCGGATCCGACCATGGACAGCTCCTTCGTGTTGGCTTGAGCTTGGGCGTGGAGCGGGCCGAAGGGAACCCTTGGAAAGGTCCGGCCGTGTCTATTTCCGTGGTTCGGCTCCGTGGCTAAGCGCTGGAGGATTCCGGCGAAACGGGGTTAGTCGTTGCGCACATGAAGATGCCGCTCCCCGATCCCGCGCTGATGGCCCGCAAGGGCGAGATCGTGCGCGCGCTGCAACGGCTGGTCCCCGGCGAGGGGGTGATCGGCGATCCGTCGGGGCTGGTCCCGTTTCAGTCGGACGGGCTGTCGGCCTATCGCCAGACCCCGCTGGCCGTCGTGCTGCCGGAGACGACGGCCCAGGTCTCCGCCGTGCTGGCCTGGTGTCAGGCCAACGGGGTCAAGGTGGTGCCGCGCGGGGCGGGGACGTCACTCTCCGGGGGCGCTCTGCCGCTGGAAGACGGCATCGTGTTGGGGATGGCCAAGTTCAATCGCATCCTGGAGGTCGACTACCCCAACCGCTGCGCCGTGGTGCAGCCCGGCGTGACCAACCTGGCGATCACCGGAGCGGTCGAGGCGGACGGCTTCTACTATGCCCCCGATCCGTCGAGCCAGATCGCCTGCACCATCGGCGGCAATGTGGCGGAGAACGCCGGCGGGGTTCACTGCCTGAAGTATGGGCTGACCACCAACAACCTGCTGGGCTGCGAGATCGTGCTGATGAGCGGCGAGGTGGTGCGGCTGGGGGGCAAGGGGTTCGATGCGGCCGGCTATGACCTGCTGGGCGTGGTCACCGGCTCCGAAGGCTTGCTGGGCGTGGTCACCGAGGTGACCGTCCGCCTGCTGAGGAAGCCCGAAACCGCGCGCGCCATGTTGCTGGGCTTTGCCTCGGTCGAGGCGGCGGCCGGCTGTGTCGGCGACATCATCGCCGCCGGGGTGATCCCGGCGGGGCTGGAGATGATGGACGCGCCGGCGATCCGGGCGGCCGAGGCGTTCGTCGGCGCGGGCTATCCGGTGGAGGCCGCGGCCCTGCTGATCGTCGAGCTGGACGGCCCGGAGGCGGAATGCGCCGAGCTGTCGGCCCAGGTGGCGCAGCTCGCCGAGGCCCGCGGCGCCACGAGCATCCGAACCTCCTCAAGTGAGACGGAACGGCTGGCGTTCTGGGCCGGGCGCAAGGCGGCGTTTCCGGCGGTGGGGCGCATCGCGCCGGACTATTTCTGCATGGACGGCACCATTCCGCGCCGCCAGCTGCCCCACGTGCTGACCCGGATCGGCGAGATGGCGCGCCAGTACGGCCTGGGCGTGGCCAACGTCTTCCATGCCGGTGACGGCAATCTGCACCCGCTGATCCTCTACGACGCCGACAAGCCGGGCGAGCTGGAGGCCGCCGAGGCGTTCGGCGCCGACATCCTGAAGCTCTGCGTGGCCGTCGGCGGAGTGTTGACCGGTGAGCATGGGGTGGGCGTGGAGAAGCGCGACCTGATGGGCGAGATGTTCAACGAGACGGACCTGGCCTGCCAGCAGCGGGTGAAGTGCGCCTTCGATCCGGACCTGCTGCTCAACCCCGGCAAGGTGTTTCCACGCCTGCATCGCTGCGCCGAGCTCGGCCGGGTGCATGTGCATCGCGGGGCCGTGGCCTTCCCCGACCTGCCGAGGTTCTGATGACCGAAGCGGCGGCCACGATCCTGCGACCGAAGACGGCCGAGGCCCTGGCCAGGATCGTGGCGCAGGGCCGCCGGCTGGAGGTCATCGGCGGCGGAACCAAGCGCGGGATCGGCCGCGTGGCCGGCGCCCAGTCGGTGCTGAGCACCTCGGCGCTGAATCGGGTGATCGACTATGCGCCGGAGGAGTTGGTGCTGACCGCCCAGGCGGGGGTGCGCCTCGCCGACCTTGAGGTGCTGGTCGCCGCCCAGGGCCAGATGCTGCCGTTCGAACCGCCGCACCTCACCCGGCTGCTGCGCACCAAGGGCCAGCCGACCCTGGGCGGGGTGCTGGCCGCCAACCTCTCCGGGCCGCGCCGGATCCGGGCCGGGGCGGCGCGTGATCATTTCCTCGGGGCCGAAGCGGTCACCGGCCGGGGCGAGATCGTCAAGTCCGGCGGCCGGGTGGTGAAGAACGTCACCGGCTATGACCTGTGCAAGCTCTTGGCCGGATCATGGGGGACGCTGGGAGTGCTGACGCAGGTGAGCCTGAAGGTGCTGCCGGCGGCGCGGGCGGAGCTGACCCTGCTCTATTTCGGCCTCAGCGACGCACAGGCGGGACAGGCCATGACCCAGGCGCTGAACGCGCCGGTGGATGTCTCGGCCGCGGCGCACGTGCCGGCGACGACCGCCGCGCGCGCGCCGCTGAAGGCCGCGATGGCGGTGACCGCGCTGCGGCTGGAGGGGTTCGCCGCCTCGGTGGCGGCCCGCGCGGAACACCTGGCGGCGGCGTTGAACGGCTTGGGCCGTTGCGAACAGCTGGACGCCGGGCACAGCCGGGATTTCTGGGTGCAGATCCGCGAGGTCGAGGCGTTCAGTAAGGACCCCCGGCCCCTCTGGCGCATCAGCGTCCCGCCGGCGGTGGGCTGGCGGGTCGGTGCGACGATCCCCGGCGATGTCCTCTATGACTGGGGCGGGGGCCTCGTCTGGCTGTTGTCCGACGCCGATCCGGCACAGGTCCGCGGCGTCGTCCGGACCCTGGGCGGCCACGCCACGTGCTATCGCGGCGACGCGCCGGCGTTCGCGCCGCTGGACGGATCGCTGGCGGCGCTGAGCGCCCGGGTAAAGGCCGCGTTCGACCCCAAGGGCGTGTTGAATCCCGGCCGGATGGGAGCGATCTAGGATGCAGACCGCGTTCACCGCCGAACAGCTGGCCAATCCGGACTATGCCGCCAGCCACTCAGCGATCCGCAAGTGCGTCCATTGCGGCTTCTGCACGGCGACCTGCCCGACCTATGTCCTGCTCGGCGACGAGCGCGACAGCCCGCGCGGCCGGATCGAACTGATCAAGGCCATGCTGGAAGATGGCGGCGCGCCGTCGAAGGCGACCGTGACCCACATCGACCGGTGCCTGTCCTGCCTGGCCTGCGTCACCACCTGCCCGTCGGGCGTCGACTACGCCCAGCTGATAGGCCACGGCCGGACGCATATCGAGACTTACTATCGGCGCCCCTGGTTCGAGCGCGCCCTGCGCTGGGCGATCCCCCATGTCCTGACGCGGCCTCGACACCTGCGCGCGGCGCTGATGCTGGGACGACTGGGTCGGCCGTTCGGACCCCTGCTGGAGACCCTGCGGTTGAAGCCCCTGGCGGCCCTCTTGCGGCTGGTCCCCCCGCGCGCGCCACAGTGTAAGCCGCAACGGACCTATCCCGCGCAGGGTGCGACGCGCGGCCGGGTCGCCCTGTTGCAGGGCTGCGTCGAGCCGGCCATGGCGCCACAGATCCGCGCCGCGGCGATCCGGCTGATCACCCGGGCGGGCTTCGAGGTAGCGCTGGTCGAAGGCGAGGGCTGTTGCGGCGCGCTGTCCGAGCACCTGGGCCGGGCGAAAGAAGCCCAAAGCTTCGCGGCGGCCAACGTAGCGGCCTGGACCAGGGCGGGGCCGTTCGCCGCGATCATCACCACCGCCGCCGGCTGCGGCACGACGCTGAAGGGCTATGGTCGGTTGCTGGAGGGCGACGCGGCGTCCGCCCACGCCGCGGCGATCACCCGCGACGTGCTGGAGTTCATCGAGGAGGTCGGCCTGCCGCCGGTGACCCGGCCGGGTCGGATCAGCGTCGCCTACCACGTTCCCTGCTCGCTGCAGCACGGCCAGCAGCTGAAGGCCGGGCCGGCGCGGCTGTTGGCTGAGGCCGGGTTCGAGGTGCGCCATGTCGCCGAGGGCCACCTGTGCTGTGGTTCGGCCGGGGTCTACAACATACTCCAGGCGGACCTCGCGGGCCGCCTGCGCGACCGCAAGGCAGCCAACATCGCGCGCACCGGCGCAGCGGTGGTCTCGGCGGGCAACATCGGCTGCATCGCCCAGCTGGCCCCGGCTCTGGATGCGCCGGTGATCCATCCCGTTGAGCTGCTCGACTGGGCGACCGGGGGTCCCGCCCCGGCAGGGCTCGAACAGCTCGCCGTTGACGCCCCCTAGGACAGGCGCCTAGAGATTTCTCTCAAAGCAGGGGAGACGTCATGAAGCTCTATACCTCGGTCGGCCCGAACCCACGGGTGGTGAAGATGTTCCTGGCCGAAAAGGGGATCGACGTGGACAGCGTCACCGTCGATCTGCGCGCCGGCGAAAATCGCCAGGAGCCGTATCTGAAGCTCAATCCGGCGGGCCAGACCCCCGCTCTTGAGCTGGACGACGGGTCGTTTGTCTCCGAGATCACCGCCATTTGCGAATATCTCGAGGAACGCCATCCCTCGCCGCCGTTGATCGGGACGACGCCGGAAGCGCGCGCCGCGACCCGCATGTGGACGCGCCGCGTGGACATCAAGATCTGCGAGCCGCTGGCCAATGGCTTCCGTTTTGGTGAGGGTCTGCAGATTTTCGAGA
>JANXXA010000561.1 GCA_025350885.1 Phenylobacterium sp. | reverse complement strand
GCTTGGCGGCGTCGAGACCGGTGGCGGCGGCCACAGCCGCGACGTCTTCCTCCGTATGCGGAAGGAATTCGTGCAGCGGCGGGTCGAGCAGACGGATGGTGACCGGCAGGCCCTCCATGATCCCGAACAGCTCCACGAAGTCGTCGCGTTGCATGGGCAGGATTTTGGCGAGCGCGGCGCGGCGGCCGGCCTCGTCGTCGGCCAGGATCATCTCGCGCACGGCGGCGATCCGCGCCGGATCGAAGAACATGTGCTCGGTGCGGCAAAGGCCGATGCCCTCGGCCCCGAACTGCCGCGCGGCGCGCGCATCCACGGCGGTCTCGGCGTTGGCGCGGACCTTCAGCCGCCGGAACCCGTCGGCCCAGGTCATCAGGGTGGCGAAGTCGCCGGAAAGCTCCGGCTCGATCATCTTGACCACGCCCGACAGCACCTCGCCGGTGGAGCCGTCGATAGTGATCACGTCGCCGGCGCGGAAGGTCCGCCCTCGCGCCCGCATCTCGCCGGCTTTGGCGTCGATGTGGATCTCGCCGGCGCCGGAGACGCAAGGCCGCCCCATGCCGCGCGCCACCACCGCGGCGTGGCTGGTCATGCCGCCGCGCGCCGTGACGATGCCGCGGGCCGCGTCCATGCCGCGAATGTCCTCAGGCGAGGTTTCCTCGCGCACCAGGATCACCGCGCCGGCCGATCCGCCCTGGATCTCGGCCTCGGCGGCGGTGAACACGATCTTGCCGGTGGCCGCGCCCGGCGAGGCCGGCAGGCCAGTGGCGATCACTTCGCGGTTCGAGCCTGGGTCGATGGTCGGGTGCAGCAGCTGATCGAGCGAGCCTGGCTCGACCCGCATCACCGCCTCCTCACGGGTGATCAGGCCCTCGGATGCCAGGTCGACGGCGACCTTCAGCGCCGCCTTGGCCGTGCGCTTTCCGTTACGCGTCTGCAGCATATAGAGCCGGCCCTTTTCGACCGTGAACTCGATGTCCTGCATGTCGCGGTAGTGGGTCTCCAGCCGCTCGACGACAGCCTTGAACTGCACGAAGACCTCCGGAAGCGCCTCTTCCATCGACGGGTTCTTCTCGCCCATTTCCTCGCGGGCGATCCGGGTCAGGGCCTGGGGGGTGCGAATCCCGGCGACAACGTCCTCGCCCTGGGCATTTATGAGAAATTCCCCGTACAGGCGATTTTCGCCTGTGGACGGATTGCGGGTGAAGGCGACGCCGGTGGCCGAGGTTTCGCCCATGTTGCCGAACACCATCGACTGGATGTTCACCGCGGTGCCCCAGCTTTCCGGGATGTCGTGCATGCGGCGGTAGAATTTCGCCCGGTCGTTCATCCAGCTGGCGAACACCGCGCCGACCGCGCCCCACAGCTGTTCGTGCGGATCCTGCGGGAAAGGATGACCAAGCTCGGTCTCGACGACCTGCTTGTAGTCGCGGACCACGGCTTCCCAGTCGTCGGCGCAGAGCGCGGTGTCGATGGTGACGTCCAGACGCTCCTTGTGCTCGTCGAGCGTCTCTTCGAACATGTGGTGGTCGAGACCCAGGACCACGGCCGAATACATCTGGATGAAGCGGCGATAGCTGTCGAAGGCGAAGCGCCGGTCGCCGGCGAGCTTCGCCAGGCCCTCCACCGTCTGGTCGTTGAGGCCAAGGTTCAGCACCGTGTCCATCATCCCCGGCATCGAGGCCCGCGCGCCCGAGCGCACCGAGACCAGCAGCGGATTGGCCGCGTCGCCGAAGCGCTTGCCGGTCTGCTGTTCGACGATCTTCAGGCCGGCGGCCACCTGCTCGCGCAGGTCGGCAGGATAGGCCCGCGCGTTGGCGTAGTAGTGAACGCAGGCCTCGGTGGTGATGGTGAAGCCCGGCGGCACCGGCAGGCCCAGCGACGACATCTCCGCCAGATTGGCGCCCTTGCCGCCCAGCAACGCCTTCATCGACGCGTCGCCCTCGGCGGTCCCTCCGCCGAAAGCATAGACCCAGCGCGCCTTAGACAGAGTCGTGGTCGTC
>JANXXA010000552.1 GCA_025350885.1 Phenylobacterium sp. | reverse complement strand
GACCCGCAATTTCCTGCGCGCCGGCCAGCCGCTTCCCGAAAGCGATCCGCACAAGGTCCCGCAACGGGTGACCCTGCTGGTGGTGCCGTTCTTCCACGCCACGGGCCTGTCGGCGACGCTCGGCCCGACAATGAATTCCGGCGGCAGGATCGTACTCATGCGCCGCTGGGACGCCGAGCCCGCCATGCGGCTGATCGAGCGGGAGAAGGTAAGCTCGACGGGGGGCGTGCCAACCATCGCCTGGCAGCTGATCGAGCACCCGGCGCGCGCGAAATATGATCTGTCGTCGCTGGTGGCGGTGACCTATGGCGGCGCACCTTCGGCGCCGGAACTGGTGCGCCGGATCGGCGAGACCTTCCCGGGTTCGGCCCCCGGCAACGGCTGGGGCATGACCGAGACCACCGCCACCTTCACCTCGCATCTGGGCCGCGACTACGAGAACCGCCCCGACAGCGCCGGGCCCGCCGCCCCGGTCGGCGAGATGCAGATCCGCGATCCGGCCGACGGCAGGACAATCCTGGCCGACGGCGCAGTGGGCGAGCTGTGGGTCAAGGGACCGCAGGTGGTGAAGGGCTACTGGAACAAGCCGCAGGCCACCGCAGAGACCTTTGTCGATGGCTGGCTGCGCACTGGCGACCTGGCGCGGATCGACGACGAGGGCTTCCTGTTCATCATCGACCGGGCCAAGGACATGCTGATCCGCGGCGGCGAGAACATCTACTGCGTCGAGGTCGAGAACGTGCTGTACGATCACCCCGAGGTCATGGATGCCGCCATCGTCGGCATCCCGCACAAGACCCTTGGCGAGGAGGCCGGCGCGGTGGTGCATCTGAAACCCGGCGGCACGGTCACCGAAAGCGAGCTGCGCGCCTATGTCCGGGCGCGGCTGGCCGGCTTCAAGGTTCCGGTGAAGGTGATCTTCTGGCCGCAGACCTTGCCGCGCAACGCCAATGGCAAGATCCTCAAGACCGAGCTGAAAAAGCTGTTCCAGGCTGAATCCGAAACCGCATGAACCGACCGCTGATCATCGGCATCGGCGGCACGCCCCGCGCCGTCTCCACCACCGAGCGGGCGCTGGCGCTGGCGTTGCGCCAAGCTGAAGGCGTGGGCGCGCGGACGACGCTGTTCGGCGGCGAGTTCCTTGAGCGCCTGCCGCACTTCAATCCCGGCTTGGCCGGCCCCAGTTCCGAGCAGGCCGAGCTGGTCGCCGCCGTCCGCGACGCCGACGGGATCATCCTGGCGACGCCCGGCTATCACGGCTCGCTGTCCGGGCTCGTGAAGAACGCGCTGGACACGCTGGAGCTGACCCGCGCCGACGCGCGGCCCTATTTCCACGGCCTGCCGGTGGGGATCATCATCACCGCCGACGGCGCCCAGGCGGGCGGCACCACCTTGATGGCAGTCCGGGCGATCATACATGCCATGCGGGGCTGGCCGACACCGTTCGGGGCCGCCCTCAAGGCGTCGAACCTGTTTGACGACAGTGGCGAGATCGGCGAGGCCAAGGACGCCGCGCAACTGGCCATGGTCGCCGATCAGGTCGTGGAGTTTGCCCAGATGCGTCGCGCACAATCGATGGGAGCCGGCCAATGAAGCGTCCCTATCTGGTCCCGCCCGCCAAGGCCTACGGCGCCGCTCGACCGCCGGAGGATGACGACCTGCACTCGGCGATCAGCCCCATCGAGGACATCATCGAGGACGCCCGCAACGGGCGGCCCTACATCCTGGTGGACGCCGAGGATCGTGAGAACGAGGGCGACGTGATTATCCCGGCGCAGTTCGCCACCCCCGAACAGATCAATTTCATGGCCAAGCACGCCCGCGGCCTGATCTGTCTGTCGATCACCGCCGAGCGGGCGCGCCAGCTGCGCCTGCCGCCCATGGCCAGCGACAACCAGTCGGGCCACGGCACCGCCTTCACGGTGTCGATCGAGGCGCGCGAAGGCGTCACCACCGGCATCTCCGCCCATGACCGCGCTCACACCATCGCCGTCGCCGTCGATCCGACCAAGGGCGTCGATGACATCGTCTCGCCCGGCCACGTCTTCCCGCTGGTGGCCAAGGACGGGGGCGTCCTCGTCCGTGCCGGCCACACCGAGGCCGCGGTCGACATCTCGCGGCTGGCCGGACTCAACGCCGCGGGCGTGATCTGCGAGATCATGAAAGACGACGGTTCCATGGCGCGGCTGCCGGATCTGGTCGCCTTTTCCCAGTTGCACGGCATCAAGATCGGGGCCATCGCCGATTTGATCGCCTATCGCCGACGCACCGAGCGGCAGGTCGAGCGGGTGCTGGAGACCCCTTTCGACTCGGTCTACGGCGGCCGCTTCCGGATGGTGATCTATCGCAACATCCTGGACGGCACCGAGCATGTGGTGCTGACCAAGGGCAGGATCGATCCGGACAAGCCGACCCTGGTGCGCATGCACCGCGTCGATCTGGCCGCCGAC
>JANXXA010000545.1 GCA_025350885.1 Phenylobacterium sp. | reverse complement strand
GAGGCGAAGTCGTACCAGAATTCGAGTCTTGGTGCTTGCATCGTGCATTGCCTTCGTTCGATAACGGCGCGCATCGGCGCTGGCCGACCTTCTGTCTGACGAGAGATCACGTTTTTATGGCAGTCAATCCTCGATCGACGCTTGAAGGACCTCAAGCCGCGACGGCACCCGACAACCTCTACTGGCCCATCTATCTATGCCTGATCGCGCTGGCGGTCAGTGCCGCCGTATTTGTGGCGATGCCGGGCATCGATATTGCGGTTTCGAGCCTGTTCTATACGCCGGGTCGCGGCTTCACGCTGGGCACGACGAAGCTCTTCCACGTCATTCGGACGATCGGGATCTGGATCTCGATTTTGACGATCGCGAGCGTGATCACGGTCGGTGTGATCTGGCTGTTGCGACCCTCTCTGCTACCCGGATATACGCCGGAACGCTTCGGACCGTCTTGGTTGTTCCTTGCCCTCAGCATGGGATTGGGTGCAGGTCTGGTTGTCAATTTGATCACCAAACCGGTGTGGGGACGCGCGCGACCGGTCCATATCGAACAATTCGGTGGCCACGAACTGTTCACACCGGCCTGGAAAATCGCCCATCAATGCGCGTGGAATTGCTCCTTCGTATCAGGCGAAGGGGCGGCGGCGGCGCTGATCCTCGCATTCTGCTTCGTCGTACCGTCGCGCTGGCGGCTGCTCACCTTGTTGATTGGAAGCGCCATCGCGGTTGTCGTGTCGTTTGCGCGCATCGCCGTGGGCGGGCATTTCCTTTCCGACGTGATCACCGCGTGGATCTTGATGACGCTCTTGATGTTCGTGCTGCGCGCGCAGATCTATCACGGCGCGTTGCTCGGCCCGCTGAAACAATGGCTGCCGGCGAACCGGAACGGGCCGTGACAGCGCCCGAGAGCACCTGACCGACCAGCACCGCGACCTGTCACTTGCCCGATCACGTGTCTTCGACTTAAGTGCGCGCCAATCCCATTCCCTCAGGCCACCGGTTACTCCCCATGTCCGCGAAGAAAACCAAAATCAAGAAAGTCGTCCTGGCCTATTCGGGCGGCCTCGACACATCGATCATCCTGAAGTGGCTTCAGGAAACCTACAGCTGCGAAGTGGTGACCTTCACCGCCGATCTCGGGCAAGGCGAGGAGCTGGGGCCGGCACGTAAGAAGGCAGAGCTGCTCGGCATCAAAAAAGACAACATCTACATCGAGGACATTCGCGAGGAATTCATTCGCGACTACGTCTTCCCGATGTTCCGCGCCAATACGGTCTATGAAGGCCAGTATCTGCTGGGCACCTCCATCGCCCGGCCACTGATCGCCAAGACCCAGATCGAGATCGCCCGCAAGGTCGGCGCCGACGCGGTCAGCCACGGCTCCACCGGCAAGGGCAACGATCAGGTCCGCTATGAAGTGGCCTATTACGCGCTCGAACCCGACATCCAGGTGATCGCCCCCTGGCGGGAGTGGGACTTCAAGAGCCGCGAGGCGCTGCTGGAATTCGCCGAGCAGCACCAGATCCAGATCGCCAAGGACAAGCGCGGCGAGGCGCCGTTCAGCGTCGACGCCAACCTGTTGCACTCCTCCTCCGAGGGCAAGGTGCTGGAGGACCCGGCCGTCGAAGCGCCCGAGTTCGTCTACATGCGCACGATTTCCCCCGAGGACGCGCCGGACAAGGCGTGCGTCTTCACCGTGGATTTCAAACGGGGCGATCCGGTGGCCATCGACGGCGTGGCCATGTCGCCGGCCACCCTGCTGACCGAGCTCAACCGGCTGGGCCACGACAATGGCGTCGGCCGGCTCGATCTGGTGGAGAACCGCTACGTCGGCATGAAGTCGCGCGGCGTCTATGAGACCCCCGGCGGCACGATCCTGCTGGCCGCCCATCGTGGAATTGAGTCCATCACCTTGGACAGAGGCTCGATGCACCTGAAGGATGAGTTGATGCCGCGCTATGCATCGCTGATTTACAACGGCTTCTGGTTCGCCCCCGAGCGCGAGATGCTGCAGGCCGCGATCGACCACAGCCAGGCGATGGTGTCGGGCCAGGTGCGGGTCAAGCTCTACAAGGGCAACATCAGCATCGTCGGGCGCACCAGTCCCTGGTCGCTCTACGATCAGGACCTGGTCACCTTCGAAGAGGGCAAGGTGGCCTATGACCACCGCGACGCGGCGGGCTTTATCAAGCTCAACGCGCTCAGGCTCCGGGTCGCCGCCCGGCGCGACCGCAGGATGAAATAGCCGCCCCTCCCTAAGGCCGCCGATACGTGCCAAGTTGCCCCCCACGGCGACGCTTGGCTCGCCATTTCGGGGGAATTTCACATGATGATGGCGCACCGCTGGACCGCCCTGGTCACGATCCTGGCGCTCCTGGTCTATTTCTGGATGGGCCTGCGGGTCGCCGGCGCCCGGGGCAAGGCCGGCATCGCCGCCCCGGCCATGACCGGCGAGCCGGTGCTGGAGCGCACCATCCGGGCGCATTACAACACGCTGGAATGGCTGCCGATGTTCCTGGTCGGAATGTGGCTGTTCGCGATCTACTGGAACGAGCTGGTGGCCGCGGGCCTGGGCGTCGTCTGGATCATCGGCCGCGTGCTCTACGCCCAGGGCTATGTGGCCGAGGCGTCCAAGCGCAGCACCGGCTTCCTGATCCAGTCGGTGGCCACCGGCATCCTGCTGTTCGGGGCGCTGGGCAAGATCGCCTACAGTCTGGCGACCGGCGGGGTCTGAGGTTGCGGGCCCGGTCGCGCCGCGACCGGGCAACCACAATTGCGGCCATGTGTTGTGGCACTTAAGACCCGTCCTTCGAGGGACGACCTGTTCGAGACCTAAGCCATGTCCAGAAAATCCATCACCGCAGCCGCCGCCGTGGCGCTGGCGGCCGGGCTCGCGGCCTGCGCGACGCCGACGCCCTATCGGCCCAACGCCCGGGTCCAGAGCCTGGGCGGCACGGCCGCATCCGGCGGCTATTCCGAGGTGCGCCTGGAGCCCGACCGCTGGCGGGTGAACTTCGCCGGCAACAGCATGACCTCGCGTGAGACGGTGGAAGACTATCTGCTGTTCCACGCCGCCGAACTGACCCTGCAGAACGGCTATGACTGGTTCTCCATCGCCGACCGCCACACCGACACCAAGGCCCGCAGCTACGCCGTCCCCGATCCGCTCTACAATCCCTGGTACGGCCCGGGCTTCGGCTACTGGCGGCCATCCTGGCGTTACCAGGGCGCGGGCTATGGCTGGCGCACCTGGGACCCGTTCTTCGGAGACCCATTCTTCGGCGACCGCATCGACATCCGCACCATCGAGAGCTTCGAAGCCTCCGCCGAGATCGTCACCCATCGGGGCGCCAAGCCCCCCGGCGACCCCGGCGCTTTCGACGCTCACGCGGTGGTCGAGAACCTGCGCTCCCGCATCCAGTACCCGACGCCGGCGAGATAACGGCGCGGGGACAGCCGTCGCGCCCCGGACTTATGGCGCGAGGTCAGGCAAACAGTTTGGCGATCTCCGCCATCGGCAGGAATAGGCGCCGCCCGCCTTCGGTCAGGGGAATGAACCGATAGGCTGTATAGAAGCTCGCCGCCGCGTCATCCTTTGCATCGACGACGAAGGCGTAGGTGGCGACTTCGCTCCGCAAGGCACGGCTGAAGGCGTCGAACAGGAGCAGTTCGCCGAGTCGGCGGCCGCGATAGCGCCTGTCGACCGCCAGCCGCCCCAGCAGGGTCGCCGGCATCGACGGATAGCGCGGCAGTCGCCTGGCCAGCGTGTGCGGCAGCTCGGCCAGGGCGATGGAGGTCGCGGCCAAGGTGTAGAAGCCGAGCGGCGAAGCGCCGCCGTCAGTCAGCACAAAGCAGGATGCGACCCGCTTGCGGGCGTCCTGGCCGGCCTGGGTCCGGAAATACCGATCCAGCGGCTCGACGCCGCACTCAAACGCCATCCGATCATGATGATCGTCGAGAGGAACGATGCGCACGGGATGGCTCGGACGGATCGGCTCAGGTCTCGAGCGTCTCGATGTAGCGACGCGCCGCGGTCCTCAACCGATCGGTCGGCTCGCGCGGGTTCAGCATCGCCTCGGCGAACGCCCGGCTCTCCTGCTTGGTCAACTGAATCGACTGCATATCCTCGATCGTACGGACGGCCGCTGCATGGACGCTGGCGATCACGAAATCGGTCAAGGTTCGCCCTTGGAGCTCCGCAGCTCGAAGAAACAAATCTTTCTGATCAGCCGACACGCGCGCTTCCAAGCGTTCGTTACGGGCCGGTGCGGATCTTTTCGCCGTTATCGTCTGGCGGGCCATCGCCTACATCCCTGTCACTTACTTAGTGTACGGCTCTCAGCCGGACATTTCAAGGATTGCTCATTGAGGCAGGCTGCTGGGTCCGGCTTCCAGGTGAGGTGTGAAGGCCCGTTCTCAGACGGACGCGTTTCAACCGAACTGCAACCGAAACTCTTGAAGACGCAACCCACGACTCCGGCGAGGGGTTTCCCTCAGCGCCCGAAGGCCGTCTTTTCCTAGGTCTTTCCGCTACCGAATTTGGAGCGGGCGAAGAGATTCGAACTCTCGACCCCAACCTTGGCAAGGTTGTGCTCTACCACTGAGCTACGCCCGCGCTCCTTCGGGGGTTTGAACAGGCCCCGAAATTCGAGAGGCGGCTTATGGCAGACACCCCCCGCGTTGGCAAGGCGGGGGCGGACGGCTCTCCAACGCCGCTCATCCTCGCGAACGCGGGGACCCAGGTTTTTTCCGTCGTTTCCGGCGCTTGCACGCTCTCAGGCGGCTGGAGTTCAGCACCAAAAGCGCCTGGGTCCCCGCCTGCGCGGGGATGAGTGGAGGTTTTTGGGACCCGTTTCCTACCGCCCGAACCGGGGCTCCTTCAGCCGGCGCTTGTTGACGTGGTCCTCGCGGGCAGGGGCGATCTCCTCGGGGTACTCGCCCTTGAAGTAGTAGCGCTGCCAGGCCTCCTTGGTGGCCTCGGGATCGCCGCGGAAGATGCGCTGGTTGAACTC
>JANXXA010000454.1 GCA_025350885.1 Phenylobacterium sp. | reverse complement strand
AGAGTTCAAAATCTTCGCCCAACGCCTCATCGCCGCCGGTAAACCCAAACGCCTCGTCCTCAACGCCATCGCCAGGAAAATCGTCGTCCTCGCCAACGCCATCCTCAGACCTCAACCTACACCTGCTCAACTGACTTGATGTCGAGCAGCATCTGCCATTCCGGCCGGTGCAGCTGGCTGCGCGTGAGGCTCGAGCCGCCAAAGGAATAGCGATGCGATCCGCGATTGCCCGCCCGACCCTTGTCCAGGGCCAGGATGTCCATGGCCACCTCATGGCAACCCGTCGCCAGGATCTCGACCTGTTCGTCGTTCAAGGCGTCGGCAATGACGACAAAGCCGTCTCGGCGAAAGCGTTCGACGGCCCGGTCCGTGTCGGTCGACGACAGGATGTCCAGGCCCTTGATGCCGTTGTTGGCCTCCAGATGGGCGCGCAGGGCGAGGACGTCGGCTGTGTCCAACGCCCGGTCGGACCAGGCGGTCTGGCGAACCGGCTCAGGTGTCATGGGTCCTCCGCATGGTCTCACATCCAGGTCTTTGCAGGTCAGTGGGTTGCATGAGGCTAGGCTGCGACCCCCGCCGGGATCGCGGCGCCGTCACGCCCAAGCGCCGCCGCGATCTCCTTGTGGCGCGCACGGTCGATGCGGTAGGCCGCCAGGATCAATAGCGACGCCACCGCGAACACCGCCGCGATCGGACCCCAGATCAGCACCAGCCGAACCTGCATCTCGTGGGGAAGCACCGCGCCGACTGTGCGGCCGATGTCCTTGGGGAAGCGGATCAGGTCCAGGGCCACGCCCGCCAGCATGACCCCAAGCCCGGTCGCCGCCTTGCCGGCGAAACCGAGACCGGCGAAATACAGCCCCTCGCGCCGGCGGCCATAGAGATACTCATGCTCATCAGCGGCGTCGGCCATCATCGACGGATAGGCCACCGAGACCAGGCCGGTGCCGATGCCGGCGACAAACGAATTGATCTGCATCGGCAGCAGCGCGGCATGCCCGAGCGGCAGGTAGAGGCCGGCGAGCATCAGACCCTGGATCACCAGCCAGTTGGCGATGAGCAGGGCGAAGCCAAAGACGACGACGTTCTTCTTCTCCATCAGCTTCTGCAGCATCGGCGCGCCGCTTACACCCAGCAGGAGGCCCACCAGATAGGCGTAGCTGATGAACTGGATCAGCTCGCTCTTCATCCGCCAGACGAAGACGAAGGCGTGATTGTTGAGGCTGGCGTTCAGACCGGTCGCGGCGAACAGCACCACCGCCGAGATGAACAGCAGCCGGAATGACCGGTTGCGAAAAATCTCCATGACCTCGCCGGGGAGCCGCCGCCAGATACCGGTCGAGATCTGCTCCGGCTGCGGCAGGCCGGCTGCGTAGCGGCCGATCCCCAGGCAGCACAGCGTCGTGCAGACCAGGATAAGCGCCGCTACGGACCAGCCGAACCCCGGATAGCCATCGGGCCTCTGCAGTCCGCCATGGGCGAAGAATACCGAATAGCCGATCGCGGTGATGGCCACCCCGGAGAGTATGCCGGCGAAGGCCCGGTAGACCACCACACGCGTCCGCTCTGTGTAGTCCGTCGCCATTTCGGCGCCCAGGGCGATGTAGGGAACATTGAACAGGGAGATCGCGCTTCGCGCGGCCACGGAAGTGAGAGCCAGCCAGCCAAAAAGCGCGGCCTGTCCCAGACCGGATGGCGGGGAGAACAGCAATCCGATCGCAACGGCGATCAATGGGGCGGCCAGCATCATCAACGGAAGTCGCCGGCCAAACCTGGACTTCATGTTGTCGGACCATGATCCGACCAGGGGATCGACCACGGCGTCGAGGGCGAGGCTCACCGCCAGAGCTGCGCCGACGAGCGCGCCGGAAAGCCCCAGGACCGCCGAATAGTAGAAAAAGACAAATCCGATTGCCGCATCGAAGCCGCCATTCTGGGCGGCCTGACCCAGGCTGTAGGCGAGCTTTACCAGGACCGAGGGTTTGATTTCGTCCCTCTGGACGGCATGTCTCGGAGCCTCAGTGTTCGCCAAATGCGCTTCCCCCAAACCTCTGCCGCCAGCTCTGGCAGGCTAGAAAGCGTTCTCGCCGGTGATCGCGCGCCCAAGGATCAGGGCGTGGACGTCGTGGGCGCCTTCGTAGGTGTTGACCGTCTCCAGGTTCGCCGCATGGCGCATCACATGGTACTCGCCGGAGATGCCGTTGCCGCCGTGGATGTCGCGGGCTTCCCGCGCGATGGCCAGCGCCTTGCCGCAGTTGTTGCGCTTCATCAGGCTGATGGCCTCCGGAACCCAGGCGCCCTGGTCGATCAGCCGGCCCAGCGCCAGCGCGCCCTCGAAACCCAGCGCGATCTCGGTCTGCATGTCGGCCAGCTTCTTCTGCACCAGCTGGCGGGCGGCCAGCGGCTTGCCGAACACCTTGCGGCTCTGGGTATATTCGCGGCTCGCGTGCAGACAGAACTCGGCGGCGCCCATGGCGCCCCAGGCGATGCCGTAGCGCGCCTTGTTCAGGCAGGAAAACGGCCCGCGCAGCCCTGAGACGTCCGGCAGTATCATGTCTTCCGGCACGAACACGTCCGCGAGCGCGATCTCGCCGGTCACCGAGGCGCGCAGGGAAAGCTTGTTGATGATCTTGGGCGTCGTCAGGCCCGGCGACGCGCGATCCACCAGGAAGCCGCGGATCACCCCGTCCAGCTTGGCCCAGACCAGGCAGACGTCGGCCACCGGCGCATTGGTGATCCACATCTTGGCCCCGTTCAACACGAAGCCGCCATCGACCGTCTTGGCCACCGTACGCATCGAGGCCGGATCGGAGCCCCCGTCGCTCTCGGTCAGGCCGAAGCAGCCAATGATCTCGCCAGTCGCCATGCCGGGCAGGTATTTCATCCGCTGCTCTTCGGAACCGAAGGCGTAGATCGGGTACATCACCAGCGAGGACTGCACGCTCATGGCCGAGCGATAGCCTGAATCGACCGCCTCGATCTCACGGGCGATCAGACCGTAGGCCACGTGGTTGACCTCGGCGCAGCCGTACTTTTCGGGAAGCGTCGGGCCCAGGAAGCCCAGCGCGCCCATCTCGGTCATGATCTCCCGGTCGAACCGTTCCTCGGCATAGGCCGAGACCACACGCGGCAACAGCTTCTCGCGGGCATAGCTGCGCGCCGCCTCCCAGATCATCCGCTCATCTTCGGAAAGGCGCGAGGCGAGATCCAGCGGATCGTCCCAGCGGAACGTCTTCTGGCTGGCGGCCGTATCGAGCGGCATGGCGGCGGTCTCCTCGAAAGCTGCGCGGGCCTTATGACCGGAATTCAGGTCCCCGTGTAGACGCCTTTGCGCTTCTCGATGAAGGCGGCGCGGGATTCCTTGACGTCGCCGGTTGCGCGCCGGGCGTAGTAGAGACCGGCGGTCTCGTAGCGCAAGGCGGCTTCCAGGCCGGCGTCGGTATTGTGCTGCAGCACCCGTTTCGACGCGCGCACGGCTACCGGCGGCCACTGGGTCATCTGTTCGGCATAGGCGACCGCCGCTTCCAGCAGGTCGGCGGCTGGTACCACGCGGTTGAGCAGACCCAACCGTAAGGCTTCCTCGGCATCGACCGTGCGGCTGGTGAAAATCAGATCGGCGGCGGCGGCATAGCCGACGATGCGCGGCAGGAAGAAGCTCATTCCCGAGTCCGGCGACAACGAGCGTTCGATGAAGACGGTTTTGAAGCGAGCGTGCTCGGAGCCGATGCGGACGTCGCACGCCAGTGCGGTGGACATGCCGGCCCCGGCGGCGACGCCGTTGATTGCGCCAATGATCGGTTTATCAAGCCCCGCCCACATCATCGCCCAGCGGCCGACCCAGCCCATTTCGTCGATCCGTTCGCCCTGGTTGGCGGGGTCCGGCAGACGGCCAGTGGCGACGGGCCCCTCGCCCAGCAGGTCCGCACCGGCGCAGAAGCCCCGGCCCGCGCCCGTGACCACCAGGACGCGGGCCTCGTCGTCGGCCTTCACGAGGGCGACCACGGCCTCGACCTCATGGCGCAGGCTCGGCGAGATGGCGTTCAGTCGGTCCGGCCGGTTGAGCGTCAGGATCGCCACCGCGCCGCGACGCTCCAGGGTGATGGTTTGGTATGCGCCGCCTTCATGGGCCATGGTCGTCGCGCTCCTTGGGTTTTGCCAAGCATCGCCCCAATCCCGGCCGTCGTCGACTCCACGCACCAGGCGACCCTGTGTCGGAGTGGGTTTTCATTCGACCTCTAACGGAGCCTTAAGCAATGCCGGTGCGCAGTGACGCAGGTCACAACCAAATGCGTTCGTCGGCGTTTTGAATAGGGCAACCGCTCACCGAGGCTTCGCGATGCGCTCCGCACAGACCGACCCCGACCTGTTCGGCCTTGCAAAGTCGCTGCTGCTGTTGGCGGTCGTGGGTTTCCTGGCCGGGTTCGGCGGCTATCTGCTGCTAGGTCCGCCCGACGTCGCCAGGCTGGGCGCTCGCGCCGGTCCGGTTGCCACGGTCACCGCTTCGGTCCAGACCTCCGCGCCGCCCCGCGACGAGGGCAACCCCGCGAGGCCCACCTGAGACCTACGCGCCGGAAATCTCTTCGCCCCGAGCGACAAACCAGCCATTGCGGAATCCGTCACGCGCCTTGCCATAGACAAACGGTTGACCTTCAAGAGTGGTGAACCGGCCGCCCGCGGCCTCCAGCACGGCGTGGCCCGCGGCGGTGTCCCACTCCATGGT